>QNAF01000087.1 GCA_003641405.1 Candidatus Zixiibacteriota bacterium
ATTTTGGTCGGTACCGGGCTGGGGCTGTCTTCGCTAATCGGTCACAACCTCGGTTCGGGCAAGCATGAACGGGCCAAGAAAACCGCCGATCACTCCGTGCTGCTCGGCGTCGGAATCATGTTGGTGATGGCCGTGTTAACGTTCATCTTTGCCGAGATGTACATGGGGATATTCTTCGACTCCCCCGAGACGATCCAGTACGGTACCCAGCTCCTTCGGATACTGGCGCTTGGTTTTCCGTTCTTTGGGGTCTTCATTATGCTGGAGATGATTCACACCGGGGTGGGGTTGAACACGCCACCGATGGTCGTGTCCGTTATTCACTCGTGGGGTTTACAGGTACTCCCGGCTGTTGTGGCCACGCAGTTTCTGGGATTTGACCAGAACGCAGTTTGGCAGATAATGACATTCTCCGGTGTTGTCTCTTCGATTGGATTCTACGTATACTACCGACGGGGTAGATGGCTAACGTACAAGGTGTAGCGTCGTAGGGCGGATCCGTCTTCGAATCCGCCTTTGAAAGGATAATGGCAGGTTTGAAGACAGACCTGCCCTACAACTCAGGTTCAGGTAAAGCAGGGTTGTCAGTGGCAGGTTGCTTGCGACGGAATATCCCTGCAAAATCGTCGATCAGCGTGTAGACAACGGGGACTACGACCAGTGTCAGCAGTGTAGAGGAGAGCATGCCGCCAATGACCGCTCTGGCCATAGGGGCGCGAAGTTCAGCGCCGGGGCCAAGCCCCAGGGCCAATGGAAGCATACCGAATACGGTCGCAAAAGTTGTCATGAGGATCGGTCGCAGTCTGATCGGACCGGCCTCAAGTATAGCCGCTGCTCTGTCGAGACCGGCGTCACGCCTCTGTTTAATAAAGTCAATTAATAGAATAGCATTCTTCGTCACCAACCCCATCAGCATCACAATGCCGATCAGCGTCATGATGTTGATCGATGATCCCCAGATCCACAGTCCCAGGATTGCCCCGATCAACGAAAGCGGCAACGACAGCATGATCGAGAACGGATCAAAGAATGATTCATACTGCGATGCCAGAAGCAGGTAGATGAAAATTATCGCCAGGATCAGGGCTTTGGAGATGTTCTCAAATGACTCGACCATGATTTCCTGTTCACCCACCGCACCAATCGAATACCCTGGTGAGAGTTGGATCAGACTGTCGAAATGAGCCTGCACTTCGTTCGTTATACTGCCGGCGAAGAATCCAACGGCGGGATTGGCATTGACTCGTACTTCGGGCTGCCGGTCGTAGCGTGAGTACTCGCCGATGGAAACGCCTTTCTCGAATTTCGCTACGCGGTCTATCGGTACGAGGAAGGTTTCGATGCCGGGTACTTCCTTGTTGCTGGCTACCATGATGCGACCGACCGATTCCTCAGAGTCACGGAATTGCTTGTCCAATCGGATACGTACGTCGTAGTCCTGGTCGCCCTCTTTGTATTGCGTGACTACTTCGCCTTCGACCAGGGTCCGAATTGTATTGGAGATCAAGTAAACATTTAGTCCGAGATCGTCCGCCGCCTGTCGGTCCACCGTGATTTGGACTTCCGGCTTGCCTTCTTCAAGCGTGTTATCGACATCAACCGTTCCGGGAATCCGATGCAGGATATCCTGCGCTTGATGTGCCAACCGGACGAGCTCTTCCCGGTCTTCACCCCGGATTGAGAACTCTATCGGTTTTTCACCTCCGCCTTCATTTGCCTGGGTTGCAACCGACAGTTTGATGCCGGGAACACCGGCGAGCAGATTACGTACCGAGTCGGTCAACTGTTGTGCGGATAGTTCCCTTTTCGCCGCGTCGCTCAGAACGACCAGCAACTGACCTTCGGTAACAGGCGTGTTGGAGCCGCCGATAGTGACAAAAGTCCCTTCGACTTCATCCAGTTGGTTGACGATAGCTTCCAGTTGCGCGAATCTTTCGGATGATTCTTCAATCGTGGTCCCAGGTGGCGTGGTGCCTATTACGATGATTTTCCCCTGGTCAGTTGAGGCCTGGAATTCAAGTCCCAACAGCCCGGCTCCAACAATGGCGAGTGCTGCAACGAACGACACAAAGGCAACCAGCACGACCAACCATCGCCGTCCAAGAGAGTATCGCAGAATGCCAATGTAGGCAGGCTTGATGGTATCGAACGCCCGATTCCAGATGCTGAGTGGTTTTCTGATCAGAAGCCACGTTTTCCACCAGCCTCGAGCTGTCTTTGGATCAAGCGACTTGCTGTCCTCCTTCGGCATCTGGGTGCGGGATGTGATCATTGGCACCAACGTGAACGCCACGAACAGTGAGATAAGTACTGCAAATGCGACCGTCATACCGAACTGGTAGAAGAATCGCCCGACAATGCCCTCCATGAATGCCACCGGCAGAAACACTACCATGATCGAGAAAGTAGTAGCCATGACCGCAAGGCCAATCTCCCGCGTTCCGGAGAAAGCAGCCTGAAACGGCGACTCGCCGCCCTGTATTTTGCGGTAGATATTTTCCACCACCACAATAGAGTCATCTATGAGAATGCCTACAGCCAGCGACAGTCCCAGTAAGGTCATGAAATTGATGGTGAATCCAAGGAACTTCATGATCGTAAAGGTAGCGATGATCGAAATCGGAATTGAAAGGCCGGTGATAATAGTGGGGCGGAGATCCAGGAGGAAAAGAAAAATCACTATTACAGCCAGCAGCGTACCGAATTGAATGTTGAAAATAACCTCGTGAATCGAGTCACTGATCCAAACCGAGTCATCATTCACTATGGTGATTTGAAGGTCAGGAGGTAACTCGTTGGTCAGTTTGTCAAGAGTAGCCCGAACACCCTCGGCGAGATCGACAACATTCGCGCCCGACTGATTCCTGATCACGAGTGCCACGGCTGCGGACCCATTGTAGCGTGAAAGAGATCGTTGTTCCACGACCGTGTCCGCCACTCTTGCGACATCGGACAGGTAGACCGGGGAGCCGTTGTGATTTTTGACAACGAGAGAAGCGAACTGATCAACCGAAGTAAGCTTGCCCTTAACCCGTACCACGTATTCACGATTACCTTCGTCAACCCGACCGCCGGGCATCTCGAGGTTGGATGACATAAGCGCACCCCGGACGTCATCAACAGATATCTGATGTCCCTCCATGCGGACAGGGTCCAGCGCGATCAATATCTCTCGCTCTTTGCCTCCGACAAGGTCGATCGAACCGACACCGGTGACCGCCTCCAGGCGTGGCTTGATACGGTCTTTGGTGATCTCGGTTATATCGCGCTGTGTGCGCCGACCGGCGACAGTAATCGACATCACACCATGGCTTTCCATGTCGTATTGCGAGACTATCGGCTCCTCAATGTCTGTGGGTAAATTACCGCGAATCCCGGCAACCTTCTCGCGCACATCCAGGGCAGCTTCGGCGCCCTCCACCTCAAGCTGGAACTCCACGAAAGTGTAAGTATAACCTTCCATCGCCTTTGAGACGATGTGGCGGACTCCCGATATCTGGTTGATCGCTTCTTCGATTTCGCGCGTGACTTCGGTTTCGATAGTTTCAGCCGAAGCTCCGGGGTAGACCGTTTGGACAACCACAAATGGGAAATCTACTTTGGGGAACATTTCCACAGAGAGGGAGGTGTACGAAAACCAACCCAGCACCAAAAGGGCACCAATCATCATCGTGGCAAAAACGGGGCGCTTGATGGATATTTCTGAGATTTTCATCTCTACTGCTCACTTATGATCGTAACGGTTAACAGGGTACCATCATCAAGATAGTCCTGGCCCAAGGTGACGAGTGTGTCCCCCGGATTGATCCCTGATTCAATCACCACGTCTCCGGACAGGTCAGCGCCGAGTGTCACGGGCCGTCTTGCAGCTCGACCGTTTTCGACAATAAAGACGGTTTCATGGCGGTCAATCGTTACGATTGATCGACGTGGTATGGCCACCACGGAAGACAGGCGATTGCGTACATAGTGAATCCGAACGAACATGCCGGGACTGAACAGGCGCTCGGTGTTGTCTATCAGGGCTTCAGCCTCAAAAGCGCGAGAGAGGGGATCGGCAGAGGATGCTACTGTTTCAATCCTACCGTAACCGGGCAGGTCGGTTGCCTCACTGCTGATTTTGATATCATCTCCAACGTCTATGTGCTGAACTTCGTTGGAGTTGACTCCAAAACGAACGCGAACACGATTAAGAGTCGCAACTGTGACAAGCTTCTTTCCGATGGTCACGAAATCACCGGGGGAGACCGTTATTGATGTCACTGTCCCACTTATCGGAGTGCGAATCTCAACCAGTTGAGATACTGCTTCGAAATTCGCCTGGCTTACTTCAAATATGGTTTTCGCCGCATCGTAATCGGATTCCGAGACCGCGCCTTCTTTGAAGAGGCGTTCCATTTTCCGATAGGTTTTCTCCGCATTGGCATAACGGGACTCTGTCTCACGGTAAGAAGAGGACGGGCCGGTGCGGTCAAGCGATAACAGAACCTGATCGGCCACTACCTGGTCTCCTTCGCGCACCCAGACGCTGTCCACGGCTTCGGCCAGTTTGGAGTATAATACAGCCTGGTGTTCGCCCTCAAGCGAGCCGGTGTATGTGCTGACAATCTCGCGGTCGCTGGTGCTCACGACAACAGCCTTGACAGATATGGCCTGTTCTACCACTTGTTGTTCCTGCTCCGAACTCGAACAGCCCGTGAAAAGCAGGGCGGCAAGCATCAGGGTGCCTGTTAGTTTGGTAATGTGTTTTGTCTTTGTCATCTCTTTGTGTCCATGTCAAGGGCAATGGATGTAGCTTTCTTTAGCCCGGACCGTGCCAGACGAAACGTGAATAGTGCCTGCGCTTGTATTTCGCGGGCCTGGGTCAGTGCTGTTTGTGCCGAGAGTACTTCAAGCTGCGTACCAACCCCGGACTCATACCGGAGATTGGCAATCCGAAGTCCTTCCTCGGCTGCCGCAATGGTTGTTTCCTGAATTATCAGAGCTTCGCTCGCCTGTATCAAAAGGTCGTAGGCTTCCTCAACTTGTAACGCGATGTCATCCCGGACCTGCTGGAGGTTCAGTTGAGCCTGGTTGTTCTGGGCCTTGCGCCAGGCGACTTGTCCCCGAGTCCGTCCGCCGGTGAATATCGGAAACGAAACAACGAGTCCCGCAGTCCAGGATGAGCTTTCGTTGTTGCTCAGTGTGAAATCATCCGATGCCGATTGCCATGTGTAGGCACCAACGGCATCAAACGAGGGCCAGTAGTCGGCGCGGGCAATTCTGACAGCCTTTTGGGCGATATGCGCCAGGTCTTCGGCTTGCTCAATCTCCGGGCGGTTGGCATACGCGGATGCGGTTAGTTCAGACGGTGAGGGTAGTTCGTCAATCGATGTATCAGTCTGATCTTCTACCAATACCACTGCTTCGTCAAGTTCAATACCCAGGAACGACTTGAGGCGTTTGTGCGACATGCGAAGTTCTGATTCGGCACCGAGTAGTCTTGGAATGATATTCTGTTTCTCGACTTTTGCCCGAAGTACCTCGTATTCCGATACCATACCCTGAGCGAACAGTTTCTCTACAACTTCAAGGTTAGCGGTGTTTGATTCAAGCGCCTGCTGCCAAAGGTCCAGCTGCGCGCGGGCCAGGATGGCGGAGTAGAAGAGACGTTCTGCGTTGTAAAGAACTTCGGCTTCCATTTGAGACGCAACTGCCAGTGAGTATGATTTGTAGAGCCTGGCAATCTGGAGTGCGGTCAGAACTTTGCCACCATGCCAGAGTGATTGTCGGGCGGAAATCTGAGCACCGAACGAGTTCTTGAACCCGGTCTGCAATTCGACAGTTTCACCATCAGCAACGAAAAAGATGCTGGGGACGGTAAAATGGCGGTTGTAATTTGCGTCGAAACTGATATCCGGCAAGGCGTCTGCCCAGGCGCGTGTGATCTCGGACTGAGCGATAGAGACGTCTTCTTTGGCCGATAGATAGGCCCGGTTGCTTTCTATCGCCTGTTGTCTTACGTCATTAATCGTTAGCTGCGTGTCTGCCATAGAAGTACAGGCCAAAATGGCCAGCAGGATTGCAGCTATGAATATTCGTCTGAATGCGTTTCTCAAAGCGCAACTTTCCTCAATTGTGGTGACTCTTTCCTTTGGCCGTTTCTCCCTGTCTGAGAGTTTCGACAAGGCGGGAGAACAGCTTTAGCTGGCTTTCGATATCGACGACTTTCGGCCATCTTGCCTTGCGAACGGCCAGTCCTTCATAGAACGAGAATGTGAAAATTGCCAGTTCACGTCGCTCCTTCCTGGTCCTGCCATAGGAGCGGTCGAGACAGTCGGTAAACATCTCAATCCCTTGCTGGTGGCGCTTTTCAAGATAACGATGAATCTTTGGGATCCGTGTCCCCTGAGTCCAGATGTCCACCATATTGCGGGACTCCGCAAGGTTGCTTGCCTTGTGGATGCTCAACAGGGTCATCAGGAAATCATTTGGTCGGGCTCCTGGTTTGGAGACCGCTTCAAATGCTCGATAGAAACGTTCGGATGTTTCCTTGAAGATGGCCAGCAGGATATCTTCCTTGGAATTGAAGTGATAGTAGAAGGCACCCTTGGTAAGGTGAGCTTTGCGAACTATTTCCTCGACCGTTGTACCCCGGTAGCCCTTTTTGAGGAAGAGCTTTCGAGCAACGCCCAATAGTTGCTTTTGGCGCTGTTCTGCGGGCATTTTTGGGCTCTGTTTGATCGTCGACACTGCTCTCTCTACGCTCCTGTTAATACCGACCGGATGGTATGTATAATTATACTTACCAGACGGTATCTACTATATGCTACGGATACGGAATGTCAATGGCAAAGTTTCCAGTGAATAGAAAAAAGGCACCTGCCGTTTGACAGGTGCCTGAGTTGCTTATCTAATAGGTCCTTTACTGCTGACCCCAGGGGTAATGGCCTCTCTGTACGCAGTAACTACCGGCAGGAGTGCTGGTCAGGTCAATCATGAACTCGAGCGGGTCCTCATCCGGATACTGGGCGTAGGGCTCAATCACTACAATCTGGTACATACCCGGGGTGACATTGACGATCTCGAAATCGATATCAAAGAGACAGAGGCAGTCGCACAAGCCCTCGATTTCGATTTCTTCAATCGTGATTACGTCACCTTCAATTGTGATAACGAAATCCAGTTCCGGGCAGCAGTTGAACCCGGCATTGACGTGCTTCAACTCCAACAACCCGCTTCCATTGAAATTCCACTCAATGCAATCCTGGTCTGGCGGTGTACCGTCCTTCTCACCGGGGGGGAACGATTTGCAGCCGGTAATGCCGGTCATAGAGCCGGAGGGGGAATTCGTGAGCACATTCCATGGGTAGTGCTCGCGGAGTAGGCAGTATTCACCTGTGGTTGCTTCGGACAAATCAGCAGTGAATACCATCGGTTCGTCGCCTTCAATGAGACACGGTTCGGTGACCGCAATAGTGTACTCGCCGGGCGGCAGATTGACAATCTCTAATTCAACATCAAAAAGGCAGAGACAATAGCAGAACTCCCCACTTTCGGCTGGGACAATGTTGATCAGATTGTCTTCGATCGTGATATCAAACGCAACGTCCGTGCAGCAGTTGAACCCGGCATTGATGTGCGAGAAGCTGAGCGTACCAACCCCGTCATAGTCGTACTTGATACAGTCCTGGTTGCTCGGTGTGTCATCCTTCGACTGAGTGAATTCCTTGCAGCCAACACGGCTCAGGAAAGAGCCGCTTGGCGACGCAGTACCACAGAAAGGCAGGGAGTCATACGTGATGAACAAATGATTGATAAGCACAGACAGGTCGCCGCCACTGATCTCTGGCAGGCCGTCCATTTCGGCTTCCTCTTCACAACAGAGTGGAGTGAGGTTAATGAAGAGATGGTCAATCAGAACGGAGAGGTCACTGCCGTCAACTGCCTGTGTCGGGTCGCAGTCAGTATTGCCGGTTCTGCCTACACAGCAGTCCTGAGCCTGCAGCGGCAGAACACATACCGCCGCGATCAGCAGCGTCAACATTGGCACAAGCATCTTTTTCATGACAGGTTTCCTTTCCATCATTCAATCCATGGATAATAGAGTCTTTCCTCGCAACAGATACCGGAGAGCTCGTTGTTAAGGTCGATGTGGCAGACAACGGGATCATCGTCTGGCATTATATACATTTCTTCGACGGCAATCGTATACTTGCCCAGCGGCAGGTTGTGGATTATGAACTCAAGGTCATATCGGCATAGACAGGGGCAGGGAGCACCTTCAAAGGATTCATTAACATAGATAGTGATGTTATTTGAGACATAGGGGGCTGCCCAGACGATAGCACAGCAGTTGAAAACGGCGTTCCAGTGCTTAATAAAGAGCGTGCCGTTCTCGTAGTAGTACTCAAGGCAATCCTGAGTTGCTGGTGGTTCATCTTTGGAATATTCTGGCGGTTTGCAGCCAGTATCACCAAGGTATTCTCCCGACGGCGGCGGTGCATCGTGACAGAGCGGAAGCGGGGTCAGATTGATGAACAGGTGATTGATCAGTATTGAGAGATCGGCTCCATCCACTCCGGGCAAGCCATCCATGCTCGCCTCGTTCACACAGCAGAGGTCATCCAGGCTGATGAACAGGTGATCAATCAGTACGGACAGATCGGCACCGTCAACAGCATCGGTAGGATCACAATCGACATTTCCAGTGGCATTGGCGCAGCACCCACGCTGTTCGTCAGCCAAGACTGTATTGGTTGCCAACAGTAAAACAAGTCCAAACAGCAGTGCAAGAATGGTCTTCTTCATCTCAGATATCCTTTCGATCGGTAGGACCTGAAAACTGGTTGGTTCATTTGGGTGCCAAGGTGTCGGTTCGAGGAACTCCTACCATCTTATGGTAACGAATTGCTGAATCCTTGTCAAGGACGAAAATGGAGTTCGCTCTCTGAGTTGACCTGTGGTTCATCCCGAGCGACAGGTTACGGACGTGTGATCAGTACCACGAAATCTTCCCGACTAAGTTCCTGCTCCTGTTTTGAGATGATATTCAGACGGAAATACCGGCGGACAATCTCATGGCCGGCGTCGATTTCGGTCCGGTAATATACCCACTCCTGGCCTCGGTGCAGTTGGATTTCCTGATTGAATACGTTGTTTTTCGTCTTCACTTTTTCACACACACCGATATATCGGTGCTCCACGTACAGGGTGGCGTGCGGGGTGACGGCGATCCGTACTTTGATCGAGATCCGACCTTCGGCGATCAGTGCCTGGTAAGTAGTGGAAACAGAGCCGTGTTTTAGACCAAGCGTCACGCCGTACTTTTCGAGTGCCAGAAGCTGCTCGTGGAG
>QNAF01000088.1 GCA_003641405.1 Candidatus Zixiibacteriota bacterium
GTCTTTGATCTGTACACGATCTTTGAGATCAGTCGCAATTTCAATGCTGTTCTTGACTATCACCTGCTTCTTGACACTTTTATCTTCACCTGTCTAGGACAGGTCGGTTTGCTTAAAGGTGCCATTTTCCTTCGAAGGGAATTGGATTCGAAAGAGTTCCACATGGCCAAGGCTAAAGGTTCAGGAGACCTTCCTTCGGCTGATCAGTCGTTCCAGGATGATTCCCGACTGGTGAACTATCTGAAGAGGCTCAACCGGCCAGTTATGACGGGCGAATTGCTGAGTGATTTCGCCTCGCCGGAGGAAACAGCTATCCTTGGTAATTTCCAGCATGGTGTGGTTGTGCCTTTGATCTACAAGACTCACCTGGCCGGACTGTTTCTGCTGGCCGACAAGATGACCGGCCGTGATTTCACCCCTGACGATATCGAGTTTCTCTCAGCGCTGGGTAATCAGATATCTGTGGCTATCGAGAACGCACGCTTGTATGAAGCTGAAAAGACAGCTATCCAGCAGTTGCGTGCCGCTCAGTACCAGTTGGTTCAGACGGAGCGCCTGGCCGCTCTTGGGGAGATGTCGGCCAAAATTGCTCACGAAGTCAACAATCCCCTCGGTATCATCAAGAACTACGTTTTTCTGCTGAAGCGGGAGACGGCTGAGAACGGGAAGATCAACGAATACGCGGAAATCGTCGGGCAGGAGATTGACCGGATTGCTGATATCGTGGGTCAACTGCGTGAATTCCAACGACCTGTGCATATGAAGATGGAGGCCGTTGATGTCTGTGCTGTTCTTGAAGACACGCTGAAACTGATGGAACGGCAATTGACATCCAGCAAGATATCAGTGCAGTTGGATAATACGGCTGAGCGGACAGTTGTCATGGGTCGTGCCAGTGCTCTCAAACAGGTTTTCCTCAATCTAACCATCAACGCGCGCTCTGCCATGGAGGGGGGCGGCACCCTGACCGTGACTGTTCAGAACAGGCAAGAGAAGCTGGTTATTCAAGTGTGTGATACCGGTGATGGCATTGCAGCCGACGTAGTTCCTCGGATATTTGACCCGTTTTTCACAACCAAAGGTGACCAGGGAAGCGGTCTGGGTTTATCGGTCTGCTTTGGGATAATGAAAAGCCACGCTGGGTCGATAACCTATAAGGATTGCAATACGGGAGGATGCTTTGAGCTCCTTCTCCCTTTGACAAGGAACGAGCAGAAGAGTGACAAATAAGCCTGCAAGGATAGTCATTATCGACGACGAGAAGCGGATGTGCGACTCACTCTCCGCCCTGCTTCAGGGCGAGGGCTACCAGGTAATAAGTTTCCAGCACTCCCCCCAGGCTCTTGGCACCGTTCGCTCCGAGAAGGTCGATCTTGTCATTACCGACATCAAGATGCCCCAAATGGATGGTCTTGAAATACTGCGTCGCGTCAAGGAGATCGACGACGGTATCCCTGTCATTCTGTTGACCGGTAATGCGTCACTCGATTCTGCCCTGGATGCGATAAGTAAGGGCGCTTATGACTACCTGCTAAAACCGGTAGATTTCCCGCACCTTGAAATGGTGGTAAACAGGGCGCTGGATTTCCGTCATAACGAACTGGCAAGATTGCACCTGGTCGAAGAACTCAAGCTATCTAATCTCATTCTGCAGAGACGTATCGGCGAACTGAACGCGTTGTATGAAGCGGGCAAATCGATTGGCTCATCAGCAAACCTATCAGAGCTTCTCAGGCAAATCGTGGTTCTTGCCTCGACTGTTACCGAGGCCAATGTCGGTTCAATCATGCTCCTGGATGAGGATAAGAAGTTTCTGACTATCGAAGCGGCAATAGGTTTGGATGAGGAGATTGTCCGTGAGACACACCTCCCCATAGGGGAATCTATTGCCGGATACGTTGCTGAAACCGGCGAGGCCCTTGTTGTCGAAGACATCGAGAAGGACGAGAGATTCAAGAGACGAAATCAGGAGAGGTACGGTGCTTCCTCGCTGTTGTGTGCGCCGTTGCGGATCAAGAACAACATTCTTGGTGTGATCAATATGGCCAAGAAGACCGGCGGCCAATGTTTTACGTCGGATGATCTGCGACTCCTGACAACATTTGCTTCGCAGGCAGCCGTGGCTGTGGACGATGCTTACCAGTTCGAAAAGAACCGTCGACGACTTACAGAATTTGAGATTCTGCATGAAATAGCCTCTGAACTACCTGCAATTGACTCACTGACTCTGTTTCGGAGTGCCCTCGTGGAGAAATTACGCCGCGTCTTTCCGGTCGATTGTGCTGTGTGGTTTGATTGGGATAGTACGAACAACTGCCTGATACCCATAGGAACTCATGGAGAGACACGCGTCCCCCTGACCGAGAGCGGTAAGATTGATCTAACGAAAGCTGATGGTTACGTTGTCAAAATCTCAGGGAAAGGGTTGAAAACTCTCGAAACCGACGACATCCAGAAACTGTCCAACTTCATGGCGGACCACTTGCAGGAAAGCAAGTATTTCCCTCGTGTCAAGGGAGCGTTTATGGCGGTACCGATAACTCGTGGCGGAGAGCTTACAAACATCTTCTGTCTTTGTGCGGAATCTGATCGCGATTACAGTGATGAAGACATTTCGCTGGCTCGGCTCGTCATCTCACAGGCGGCTGTGCTGTTTGAAAAAGAGAAAGTGCTGCTGAATGCTACTCGTTTGATGACGATGGGCAACATGATTTCTGAAATCTCCCACGATCTGAGAAAACCGCTTACGTCAATCAGAGGAGGGCTGCAGATCCTCAGACAGCGCATGCCGGATGTTGCCGATGAATCCGACTTCTTCAAACTGGCGGAAGACGAAGTTCACCGAATGAACGAACTGGTTCGCGAACTTGTCGATTTCTCCAATCCCAACAAGTATGAAACCACAAAAACCGATCTGCGAAAGATTGTTCTGAGGGCGTCTGAACTGATCAGCCCTGACATGAGCAAGCGGAAGATTGATTTCTCGTACAGTTTTGAGGAAGCCACCTGGGAAGTTATCGTGAACAAGAACCAGATCATGGAGGTTTTCCTCAATCTGTTTATAAATGCAGTTGATGCCATGCCCAAAGGTGGCAAGCTTAGTGTCAACGGTCTGGTGGAAAGACCACCTCACAGGAAAGAGGACTATCTGGCAGTGAAAGTGACAGACACAGGAGTCGGCATCAAGAAGGATCACCTTCCGAAGGTCTTTGACCGTTATCATACAAACAAGGAAACCGGCACCGGGCTTGGACTGGCAGTAGTAGAGCGCGTAATATCCGCCCACAGCGGGACTCTTCACCTGGAATCGACAGAAGGTGAGGGGACGACGTTTTCCGTATATTTCCCCTACAATCCTTGAGTTACCTGCATCTGTTTGCGACAATTCCGCAAGCAAGTACGATTTTGGCTTGATTTGATCCAGCCCGTGCCGATATTTAGCTGTAACTGAGAAGGTCAGTCATGGGTAGAGAGAAGCAGAAAATCAAAGTTCTTGTCATAGATGATGATCCCAAAGTAGTCTGGATACTTTCGGAGGGTCTGGCTCCAAACTTCGAGTTTGTAACTGCTCGGGATGGTGTTGAAGGTATTCAGATGGTTTCCACGGAGAAACCTAATCTGATACTTCTGGATATCAAGATGCCGGGTATGAGCGGTTTGGAAGTTCTCGAGAAGCTTAACAAGCAGGAAGATCGCCCGGAAGTCATCATGATTTCGGGTCATGGCGATACCAAGTATGTTGTCGAATCGATGCGCCTTGGTGCCGCTGAATTTATCGATAAGCCGTTCGATGTCCGCGAAGTTGAGATACACATGAACGGTGTACTCGAACGTGTGAAACTCAGGGAAGAGGTCAGTGAACTCAAGAAAGAGCTGGAAATCCGCGATGATCTGACAAAGTTTGTTGGGGATTCTGAGCCGGTTATGCGAGTCAAAGCACTCATCGAACAGGTCGCTGACTCGGAACTCTCGGTATTGATCCGGGGTGAATCCGGTACTGGAAAAGAAATCGCCGCGCGGTCATTGCACCAGTTGTCAAGCAGACGTGAGAAGCAATTCATTAAAGTAAACTGCGCTGCGATTCCTCGTGACCTGCTCGAAGCCGAGCTTTTTGGTTATGAAAAAGGTGCTTTTACGGGAGCGCATAAGAACAAGCAGGGCCGCTTTGAGTTGGCTGACAAGGGCACGATTTTCCTCGACGAAATCGGCGACATGCACATGGAACTCCAGTCAAAACTTCTGCAGGTCTTGGAACAGCAGGAGTTTGTCCGAGTGGGCGGAGTGCAGAACATCAAGGTGGATGTCAGAATTGTCTGTGCTACCAATAAAGATATCGAGTATGCAATTAATGCCGGGGGATTCCGGGATGATCTTTTCTACCGCCTAAACGAAATCACTCTTATTCTGCCACCGCTGCGAGAGAGACCAGGCGATGTCCCCCTCCTGGTAAACCATTTTCTTGAGAAGTACAATAAACAGTACAAAAAAGAATACTATACCCTGTCCCCTGAGACAATCAATATGCTTACGGCGTTCCACTGGCCGGGCAATGTTCGCCAGTTGGAGAACATGCTCAAGCAGGTTGTTGTGCGCTCGGACGAGTCTATTATCGCCGAGCTGATCGCCCAAGCCGGCCACCAGGTAAAAACCGGTGTATCACAGGCCGCTCCGGTTCCTGCATTCAGTGCGGGGGCAACCGCGACCGCTGAAGGGTCAACGACAGACTACTCGCTGAAAAGCCGGGTCGGGAAGAAGGTTGCAGAGGAAGAAATACGACTGATTTCCGAAGTCCTGACCAAAACCAACTGGAACCGCCGCAAGGCCGCAGAGCTGCTTCAGATCAGCTACCGCTCGTTGCTTTACAAGATCAAGGACTACAACCTTAACATCACCAAGTAAACTCTCGTTGATCTTTATATCCACATTATCTGGAATAGATGTGCAATTTATGAGCAGCGCATTGCATAGTCGTTGAGATTACAAACTCGCTCTTCATCACTTTCGAACCTGATCGTGATTGTTAACTGACGTAGTGATAATAAGATACGGGCTCACCAGAACGCCGTTCCAGGAACATTCAGGAAATCTTTTCTCACCTTTGTAATATCGAATCTGGTGGAACGGATATTGCTGTAACAATTACAGACAGTATGTAATTGACTTCTGAGATATGGTGCAAAGAGAAACTACAATGATTGCGAAAATAGCGTCACCGGGCGACACAGGATTTCAGGGCCTTGTTGAACAGGCCGGAATAGAGCTCAATCGGGCAGAGAGATACCACGTGTTTGTTTCGATGTCGGTTATTGACTTCAGTCAACTCGCCGACAGTGCGGGCACTCGGATACCGGAATTCACCGAGAGGATTAACAGTATAGTCTCCAAGGTGATCAGGGGCTGTGACTATGCCACTTTGCTTGATAATGGTTCTCTGGCGCTGCTGTTTCCGGAAACACCACGTCAGGGCGCAGAGGTTGCCACTCGTCGGATTAGTGAACTTGCAAGGAAAGAGTTGCGTGATGTAATCGGCGAAGTAACCGATACGGTTCCGGTTGAGATTGCGTCATATCCCGACACGGCTGGTGCCAAAACGATGGCGGCGTTCTTGAAGGAAGTTGCCCACAGATAAACATAATAAAATCCCGTAACATACCTCCCTCCCCTCGTGATGACCATCCGACTTCCCCGGATGGTCATTACATTTATGGTCGAGACTTCCGTAAACCCGCTATTTCCTTGACATTTCAGTCCATATTGTGTTTATTGGGTTCAAGTGTAGGAAACCCAATTCACAGGGGTGGAGATATGCGACAATTGATTCTTCTCTTTGTTCTTCTTCTGGCCTTTTCAACAGGACAAGCGACAACTTCTGATGCAACGCTTCAGCAGCAAGTTCAGGTGACCCAAGAGCCCACACAACCAAGCGCGTTGGAATTTGTGACCCCGGACGGCCGTTTTGACCTGGAGTCCATGCGGCAATCGGGTTTCAATGGGACTCTGGATTTGGTAGGTCTGGACGTTCAACATGATCCTGTAGCGAGCGAGCCTCTTGTGCGGTTTCTGAACGAGGACGCACCTAAAGAACATCCTGATGACATCTACTGGTCTCCCCTGGGTTCGGGGATGGGAGGGGCAATGCCGGTTGTCTGCGCCCTGACCGCGTACGACGGGAAGCTAATCGTAGGGGGCGGTTTCAGCACGGCCGGTGGTGTGCCAGCGAACTCAATAGCTTCTTGGGATGGTAGCAGTTGGTCGTCCATTGGGGGGCTGGGTGGATCGGTCGCTTGGCCGGTCTTGGCTTGTGCCGTGTACGAAGACAGACTGATCGTCGGAGGCAGTTTCTGGTCGGCCGGTGGAGTGGAGACGAACTCCATAGCCTCGTGGGATGGGAACAACTGGTTTCCCCTGGGGTCGGGGATGGGAGATGAACCCACAATACCGGCTCCGGCTGTCCAAACCCTGACCGTGTACGACGGGAAGCTGATAGCGGGGGGGGATTTTACCACGGCCGGTGGCTTGGTCACGGACTACATAGCCTCGTGGGATGGGAACAGTTGGTCACCCCTCGGATCGGGGATGAGTAGCGGGGTCGAAGCCTTGACGCTGTACGACGGGAAGCTGATCGCAGGGGGATATTTCACCACGGCTGGTGGCGTGGTAGCGGACTACATAGCCTCCTGGAATGGGAGCAGTTGGTCTCCCCTGGGGTCGGGGATGAATAACTCGGTCCGTTGCCTGACTGTGTACAACGGGAAGCTGATCGTGGGGGGCGCGTTCACTACGGCCGGTGGCATGGTAGCGAACTACATAGTCTCGTGGGATGGGAGCAGTTGGTTTCCCCTGGGGTCGGGGATGAATTACCATGTCTATGACCTGACAGTGTACGATGGCTCACTCATGGCGGGAGGCGGCTTCACCATAGTCGGTAGTGTGGAGGCGAACTATGTGGTCGCATGGACCAAGGGCGACACCTGCTGCATTCCGCCATCAGTCGGTGATCTCGACCAAGGTGGTGGAGATTTGGGTTTCAACTATGACGGTGCTGACCTGTCGCTATTGATCAACGGTCTGTTCATAGATCCGTTGAATGGCTGGGATGGTATCTGTCTTGACGAGGCGGATGTTGATTTCAGTTCTGAGCGTCCTGTCGTTGATCCGCTGACAGTAGATGGGGCAGATTTGTCGGAGTTGATCGATGCGTTGTTCATAGCACCGACGCATTACTTGAAGAATTGTGATGGGACGGACAACTGGTAGTGGGATTGGCGGGTCCGAGGGCGGACCCGCCCTTTGAAGGCTGCGAAGCTGGTCCGTAACGCCATCTTAAGCCCGCCGTTCCGCGGGCTTTTCTCCATAGATATCTAACAGGTTGTTGAAAAAGTGACATTTCTCGTATGTTCATCCACGGTCCCCAGTGCTGCCAGGTGTCTCTGTCTGGCAGTCGGGCGAATCCGTAGAGGCGTCAGGCAGGGACACCTGACGCCACCGCATGCGAACGGTTTTTTAACAGTCTGCTAACGAATTCCGAAAATTCTTTTTTTCCACTGACAGGATCTGTCAGTCCCCTGTCGTAGCATGTGTGTGACGGGGGATGGACGGAGGGTAGACAAGGGATGGGCAGGGACAGTCGAGATGGATGGCAGGTCCGGCCGGGGGCACGGCGGCTTGTCGAATTGGGGGGCGCGATGACGCGTCGAACCGGAGGCCGGGTCTGTTGTAATTTGTCGCCGAAGACGGTGTTATGCAGAAGAACAGGACTCGGATCGTTCGCAGAAAGGTTGTCGCAACATGCTCTCAAAAGTGATTTCATCATCAACGCTCGGTGTAAATGCCTATACTGTCGAAGTTGAGGCTGACATTCAGCAGCAGCTTCCGATGTTCATCACGGTAGGTTTACCGGACGGCGCTGTCCGTGAATCAAAGGAAAGAGTCACGGCCGCTATCAAAAACTCGGATTTCGTGTTTCCATCCAAGAAAGTCACAATCAACCTGGCGCCAGCTGATATCAAGAAAGAAGGTTCCGCGTTTGACCTGCCGATTGCTGTCGGGATTCTGGCTGCCACCGGACAAATCATGCGGGATCGGTTCGACCAGTTTGTCATGCTGGGTGAACTGTCTCTCGATGGTGCCCTTAGACCGGTCCCCGGCGTGTTGCCGATGACTATGAATTTTAAGCCCGAAAATATTAAGGGTATTCTTCTGCCACTTGATAACGCCCGTGAGGCCGCCATGGCGGGTTCGATTCCGGTATACCCGGTCAAGTCGCTCAAGCAGGCCGTGCATTTCCTTGAAGATGAGTCGACTATCAAGCAGTACAAGATCGACATTCAGTCGGTGTTTGATGAGGCTCGCACGTACCCCATAGATTTCTGCGATGTCAAGGGTCAGGAGTCGACCAAACGGGCACTGGAGATTGCCGCGGCTGGGGGGCATAACCTTATCATGGTGGGACCTCCAGGATCTGGTAAGACGATGCTTGCACGGCGTGTGCCCACTATTCTTCCGGACATGGCTCTTGGAGAGGCGCTTGAGACGACCAAGATCCACTCGGTTGCAGGCAGATTGCCGGCCAACTCAGCACTGGTAGCTACTCGTCCATCGCGGGCACCACATCACACTATTTCTTACGCTGGACTGATCGGAGGAGGAACTGTACCCAAGCCGGGGGAGGTTTCGCTGGCCCACAACGGTGTGCTGTTTCTAGATGAACTACCAGAGTTCAAGAAGGACATCCTTGAGATGCTGCGCCAGCCAATGGAAGATGCCCAGGTGACAATATCGAGAGCGTCGACAACTCTCACCTATCCTGCACGGTTCATGTTAATAGCGTCGATGAACCCGTGTCCATGCGGGTACAACGGAGATCCTGCCAATGACTGCAACTGTACGTCTGGAGAGATTCAGCGTTACATGTCGCGTATCTCCGGACCGTTGCTTGATAGAATTGACATTCATGTTTCTGTGCCGTCTGTGAAATACAAGGAATTGTCTTCCGAAACGAGGGGTGAGGAATCAGTCGCAATCCGAAAACGTGTCAACGATGCTCGCAATCGGCAGATCGAACGGTTCAAGCAGGAAAAGAATATCTACAGCAACGCACAAATGGAGTCGCGTGATACGCGCAAATACTGTAAGCTCAATGAAAAATCACAAGCCCTA
>QNAF01000089.1 GCA_003641405.1 Candidatus Zixiibacteriota bacterium
GCTCAGGCCTGTTCCTGGTGGCGCCCATTATGGGGCACCGCTCAATTCCAGCGCAGGTGAAAGTAGGTTTGGCCATCCTGTTTGCGATTGTAGTGATCCCGGGTGTGCCGAGTGTGGAACTGCCGTCAACAGGCTCGACTCTCGACCTCGTCGGGTTAGTGCTGTGTGAGCTGATGGTTGGCATTCTGCTGGGGTTCTTTTTCACTCTGATTTTCAAGGCTGCCGAAATGGCCGGTGCGATGACCGGTTTTCAGATCGGTCTGGTAGTCGCTCAGGCATTCGATCCCAACGCCGGTGGGCAGGTGGCCATCATCGGTCGGTTCTGGATTGCACTGGCGGGATTGATATTTTTGGCCATTAACGGGCACCACCTGGTGATTCAGGCGTTCAACGAGAGTTTTCAGATCATCCCGCCGGGGCAGATGGTGGTCAACGGTGACACCGGCGAGATAATGGTCAGATACACGGCTTACGCACTGGTGCTGGCTGTCAAGATTGCCTCTCCAGTGATCGTAACCCTGGTCCTGACGGACGTGGCGATGGGCACAATCTCCAAGCTGATGCCCACCATGAACATATTCATCGTCGGTTTCCCGCTCAAAGTAGGTGTGGGTTTGATAGTGACCGCGATGGCGCTGCCGGTTCTCAGCTACGTGCTGCAGAAATCGACGGCCTATCTGAACGAGTCAGTAGGCGAACTGCTGCAATCGATGGGGAAGGCATAGGCACTGATGGCGGAAGAGAGCTTCCAAGAGCGGACTGAGAAGGCGACTCCCAAACGGCGGGAAAAATCCCGGGAAAAGGGACAGGTCGCCAAATCGCAGGATCTGAACGCTGCTGCCATTATTGTGCTCGGGTTCACCGCCCTGTTCCTACTCGGCCCTCAGTTGGTAGGCAATATCCTTCAGATGATGCGATACACGATGGCCAATGCAGCGACAATAGCTTCGTTTGATGTCACGTTCTACAAAGTGTTCACCGACAACATTGAGAACTTTATGTCCACCATGATGCCGATGTTCATGGTTATGGTTGTGGTGGGGGCCGGTATTAATATCGCCCAGGTTGGATTCAAAATTACACCGAAGGCTATAGAACCGAAGTTCGAGAAGGTCAACGTAATCAGTGGTCTCAAGAAGCTCTTTTCAATGCGTTCGGCGGTGCAACTGGTGCGTGATCCACTCAAGCTTGTGATAGTTGGGTTGGTTGGCTTCCTGGCGATAAGAAGCGAATTTGAAGACTTCTTCCTTCTGCCGGATTTGAGCGTAGCGCAACTGGGCACAAGGCTCAGTATTCTGGTCCTGACAATTGCGCTCAAGATCGGCGGCGCCATTCTCGTGATCGCAATCCTCGACTACATGTACCAGCGGTACGAACACGAGAAGTCAATCAAGATGACCAAGCAGGATGTCAGGGACGAGTACAAGGACTCCGAGGGTTCTCCTCAGACAAAATCACGAGTCAGGCAGATCCAGCGAGAAATGTCTCGCAAGCGAATGATGACGGAGATTCCGACAGCAGATGTCGTGGTGACAAACCCGACTCACATCGCGGTGGCGCTGAAGTATGATCCTAACGAAATGGACGCCCCGACTGTAATTGCCAAGGGTCAGCGCCTGATTGCGCAGAAAATCAAGGAAATTGCACGCAAACATGGCATCCCGATTATCGAAGACAAGCCGTTGGCGCGCTCACTGTTCAAGATGTGCGAGATTGGCCAGATAGTACCGGCTAATCTGTACAGAGCAGTAGCCGAGATTCTTGCACACATCTATCGCCTCAAAGGCAAGGCAGTGAGGTAGGCGATGGCAGAGGCAAGAAAAGCGTTTCTGAAGACTGTCACTGCTCGATCCGACATTGCTCTGTCTGTCGGTGTTATCGCCATTATCACGATTCTGGTGATACCGCTGCCGCCGGCGTTGCTGGATTTTGCGTTGGCGTTCAATATCACGTTTTCACTGGTCGTATTGCTCACCACGCTATACATCACTCGACCTTTGGATCTCTCGGTGTTTCCGGGAATGCTTTTGATAGTTACGCTCATGCGTCTGTCACTGAATGTGGCCTCTACCAGGCTCATCCTTGGACAGGCCTACGCCGGCGAGGTGATCAACTCATTCGGTAACTTTGTGGTTCAGGGGAACTACGTAGTCGGTTTTATCATATTCGTCATTCTGGTCATTATCCAGTTTATCGTGATTACCAAGGGTGCGGGGCGTATTTCCGAAGTCTCAGCCAGGTTTACGTTGGATGCCATGCCCGGCAAACAGATGGCCATCGACGCCGATCTCAATGCAGGCATTATCTCTGATCAGGAGGCTCGGGATCGTCGTGAGTCCATCGCACGTGAGGCCGACTTTTACGGTGCTATGGATGGCGCATCCAAGTTTGTACGTGGGGATGCTGTTGCCGGCATTCTGATCACGCTGATCAACATCATAGGCGGTTTTATCATTGGGGCGGCACTTAACGGTATGAGCATAACGGATGCCATGCGCACTTACTCGCTGTTGTCCATCGGTGACGGTCTGGTTACACAGGTACCGGCGCTTCTGGTGTCTACGGCCTCAGGTATAATTGTCACACGTGCTGCCGCGACTTCGAACATGGGATCGGATCTGGTCGATCAGCTCACACGCCAGCCACGCGCAATCATGGTAGCCGCAGGCGCACTCATACTTTTTGGTATGGTTCCGGGAATGCCGACAGTGACATTTGTTCTTCTGGGGCTGGCGGTAGGAAGCATCGGATACTTCACCAAAGAGTTTCAGAAGAAGACAGCCGAAGAAGCAAAAGAAGAGGAAGCAAAGGCCAAAGAGACCGAACAGACAAAGCCGGCTGAACGCACGGAAGACCTTCTGAAAGTCGATACCATCGGATTGGAGATTGGCTACGGTCTCATACCGCTGGTGGACGCCAACCAGGGTGGTGACCTTCTTCAGCGCATATCGGTTGTCCGTAATCAGCTTGCGGCTGAACTCGGCATTATCGTGCCGTCAATTCGAATTCGTGACAACGTGGCCCTGAAACCGAACGAATACCAGATCAAGATCAAAGGTATCAGAGTTGCTGGTTTTGAGCTGATGCTCGACCATCTTCTGGCGATCAATCCCGGCTATGTGGAAGAGAAACTTGACGGCTTCGACCCAAACGAGCCTGCATTTGGGCTAAAAGCCACGTGGATCATGCCGACCATCAAGGAGGTCGCTGAAGCCAACAACTACACGGTAGTGGAACCTTCGGCTATTCTTGCCACTCATCTGACGGAAATCATCAGGGCTGCCTCCAGTGAGATTCTTACGCGGCAGGACGTGCAGCACCTGGTTGATACACTTAAGGAAGATTATCCCGCACTGGTTAACTCCGTGATTCCCGAAGTAGTTCCCCTGGGATCACTGCACAAAGTGCTTCAATCATTATTGGGCGAGAGGGTGGCAGTGCGTGATCTGCCGTCTATCGTCGAGACTATTTCCGACTACATCAGTGCCACCAAGGAACCTGACGTGTTGGCGGAGTATGTCCGTATGGCGCTCAAGCGACAGATAACGGAGATGTACAAAGACAATTCCGGAAAGATAAGTGTGTTCACAATCGATCCGGCAATAGAGCAGAAGATGGCTGAGGCTGTGCAGAACACAAAGCAGGGTCTGATGCTGGTGATGGATCCCGCAATGACTGAGAAACTTCTTCAGCAGATTGGCAAACAGGTGGAACTGATGCAGTCGTCCGGCCTGGCTCCGCTGTGTATCTGTTCCCCGAATGTTCGGCTGGCGCTACGCCGTCTTACGGAAGCCGGTTACCCTGCTCTGTCAGTTGTTTCCTATAACGAGATCCTGGCCACAGCCGAGGTTGTGTCCACAGGAATGGTGAGGTTACAAGATGATAATTAGATCGTTTGTGGCGCCGTCGGCAGCCGCGGCACTCAAAAACGTACGAAGTGAGATGGGGGGGGATGCCGTTGTGCTCAAAACTACCCAGACCACGGAACAGAACGGCAAGGAGATGATCGAAGTAACAGCCTGCCTTGATAATCCGACTGCGGCTCAGGCATCAAAGGTGTTGCTCGACAAAAAGACTCGACTGGACAAGTCGACTATCAGCGATACAACTCCGCGGGCAACCACGGAACTGTCCGTTCAGGAAGGTCAACAGGAGTTGTCCACGGCGGACTCCAAAGAAACTGCCACACTGACTATTGAATCACGTCTTGACGCCATTGAGGCGAAGCTCGACCTCCTGTTGAGCACCGACATCGCAGATACTTCGGTCGCTGTTCCTGAGTCGAAGGTCCTTGTCGCTGCTGCGGCCATGCGCAAAGCGGACGTGCCGGAGCTGTATATAGCTTCTTTCTTCGATGCGTTGCGCGACAAGTTCGGCGAAGAACAGATTACTGAAAAGACCATCCATGACGAGTTGGTGAGTCGAATCGAGTCACTTGTTGAGCCGGGGTTGAGTTTTCAGGCAGGTAATCGTCTGGTGTTCATCGGTCCTGCCGGGTCTGGCAAGACTTCCGTAGTCGGTAAACTGGCATCTCAATTAGTGGTTGAACAAAAGACCGCCGTGACGCTTGTCACCCTGGATTCATACAAGGTCGGGGCGCTCGATGAGATCGCGAGTTATTCAGACTTGCTCGGAGTCGATCTGACGGAAGCCTCAGATGTGGCTGCTCGATCAAGCCATCGCGATAAGGTGGTATTGATCGACACCGGTGCGTTCCCTTGGGAAACGGGGGAAACTGTGCGAGTGCGAGAACAACTCGATCATATGGAACCGACTCATCGGTTTGTAGTCTTCTCTGCGCTGACACGCTCCTCCGACATTGAGAGCATCGCTCTTTCGGCCATGCAACTGCAGCCGACACACCTGGTGTTCACTATGACAGATTTATCTGACTGTTGGGGAGCAGCCCTGGCTGCAGCCGAGGCCACCGGTATCAGGATTGGGTTGATTACCAATTCACCGAGTGGCACAGGACGGGTGGAGTCACCGAATGCTTCTGCAATAGCCGCCAGAATCCTCGGCGCGGAGGAACAGGATGGATAGGCAACAGCGTCTGAAGGCGGCTCTGAGCCCGTCACAACCTGATCGCCACCGAGTGATTTCAGTTCTTTCCGGCAAGGGCGGAGTGGGCAAGTCGGTGATTGCATACAATCTCGCGGAAAGAGCAAAAGACTACGGGTTGAGAACACTACTGGTCGATGCTGATTTGAGTTCCGGCAACATTCATGTGCTGGCCAATCTGGCACCTGAGCATAACCTGTGGGAGTACGCGGTTGAACGACTGTCCCTCAAGGATACAGTAGTGACAACCAGCAGCGGCTTGGAAATCCTTGCGGCGCCATCGGCAGGCACGGTTGTCGAGACACTTGACACTAGGACTACTGCGAAACTGTTCGCACGTTTGTACGATCAGACCCGCGATTACGACTTGATCGTGATAGATCACTCTTCAGGAGTCTCAAAGTCTGCCACGGTACTGGCAAGTGCCTCTGATCTTTGCCTGCTTATCGTGATACCGGAGTTGACATCAATCCATGACGGTTACGGACTGTGGAAGTATCTTTTCGAGTCCAATACATCAATTGACTGTCGTCTTCTTCTGAATCGCGTGAACTCCGAGGAAGAGACCCGCTATGTCAGATCAAGATTTACGGAAGTAGCCGAAAAGTTCCTGGGCAAGGCGCCAGGGTTCATCGGCTCGCTTCCTGAGGACGAAGCTGTTCGTCAAGCAGTAGCTCGTCAAGTCCCCATCGCTGGAGCAGTCTCCCAATCTCCGGTGGTACAAGTGCTTGACGCTTTCATTCAAGTGTATGCAGGCAGATCAACCCAACCGGTATCTGCAAACCCCTCCAAAACCGTAAATAATCATCCGGCAACAGCCGATATAAGGGAATAACATTCAAATGGTTACAGCAACGAAAACGCCAGCAAGGCGAACCCGAAAACCCAAGGTTACTCATCAAGTTACGCCAACCCGTACTCCTGGAGGGTCGCGTTCACGAAGATGGGAAGTCACTGTTCGTGATTGGTCAAGATACCGGAAAAATCCCACGAGTGAGTTACGCATGCAGTTGCTGAACAAGTATCTGCCGTTGGTCCGAAACGTGGCTACCCGCATGGCCATGGGGTTCCCGCGCTCGGTAGAATTGACTGATCTGATCAACACCGGTGCTATTGGTCTGGTGGAAGCGTTCCGCAATTTTGACCCCGATCGTGGAGTGAAGTTTGAGACGTACGCCGTGCCGCGTATCCGTGGTGCCATTCTGGACGAGTTGCGAGCGCTTGACTGGGTGCCAAGGTCAACACGAGCCAAGTCCCGTGAGATTGACCGGGCTCTCGTTGTTCTCGAGAATCAGTTGGGTCGACAGCCGGAGAAAGCCGAACTTGCTAAGGAACTGAAGATCACAATGCCTGAGCTGCATCACGCACTTGATGATGTCTCCTGTACAAACATCCTGTCGCTGGATGAGATTATCTACCCCGAGGATGACAATCGTCAGGTTCCTCGTATCGAGACGATCTATGATCACTCCGTTCTTTCGGTTCTTGGCGAGATAGAGAAGGGTGAGTTGCACTCATATCTGGTCACCGCGATCGACAATCTCAGTGAGCAGGAGAAACTGGTGATAGGCCTTTACTATTTTGAGGAATTGACGCTGAAAGAAATCGGCGAAGTGATGATTATTTCGGAATCACGCGTGTCTCAGATTCACACGCGAGCTGTCAAGAAACTTAGAGGTATGGTCAAGGAAAGGTTTGCCTTGACCGCGTAAATAACAACCGTTCAGAACGGAGTGGAAGGACTATGGTTGGGCCGGATTCAATTGAAAAAGTGCTTTTTTCGCCGACCGACAAAGTTCAACCCGCACAGCACCCGGAGAGAGACAAACGACGGAAGTTTTCAGAAGCACTTGAGGAAGAACTTGAAGAAGACATCGAAAAGAGACGCAAACGACGTCACAAGGATGAGCTTGTTATCGAGCATGATCTCGAGGATGAAAATCAGGACGACTCAGCGGAGCAATCCGTGATGGATGAGGAATCCAAATCGGAAGATGCAGACGAATCTTCAGTTGAGGAGCGAAATGAAGACGAGGAGTCACAAGAGGTGACAAAGATAGACATCAAGGCCTAGTGGAAAGGGATATGACATGGATGTTACATACGACAGACTGATAGACATCGGATTGAACTTGCTGGCGTACTTGCTGGCAGCGGGGCTTGGGATTGTGATCTACTCCCTCAAGAACAACCGTCGTCGTCCTCAGGTAACGGCGCAGGAGGCCGTCCCTGAACTCAAAGCGCCAACTCCCGAACCTCCCGTTGACAACAGGAGATTTCAATTCCTTGACTTGACTTCGAGCAACTCAAGCGGGGGATCACAGAAGGAAGCGGGTTCTTTCCGGAGTGTTTCAGGACGAGCAGGACGCCGGGATCGTGTCGAGATCATCAGGCTGGCCAGAGAGATGATGAAGAAAAACACATCTCATGATACTATTAAGAGAACGCTTGCCATCGCTGACGGTGAACTGGCGCTCTTGCAGACCGAAAAGTGATTAGTAATTGGAGATAAGTATGGTTACCGAAAGTCCATTCCTCTTGGTGAAACTTGAATGCCCCGTCTGCAAGACAATTAACGAATTTGAGCAGATCAAAGTTGGGGCATACGTCGAGGAAGCCCGCGATACGGACTTCTGTCCGACGGAAATAAGGTGGCGATCCCCGAAGTATGATGCCTACAACCCGCTGGTGTTCTTTACGGCGACGTGCAGCAATTGCTGCTACACTCGCGAACTCACGAGCAATTATCGGGAGTGGAAGAGTGATAACGCCTTCCGCGCATATCGTCTGAAAACAATCAAAGCGAAGCATCTTGAGGTGTTATCCACGGCAGATTCAGTCGTGCGACAACTCGGAGAGCACATCGATATTCAGCGTTATCCCAACGAGTCAGCTATCCTCAAACTGTTGCTGGCGGCTTTCGATGAACAACTGGCCGAACATCCGTCGCTGCTTGATCTGGGACGTTTCTACCTTCGCATTGGGTGGGTATTCCGCGGTCTGGAAGGTGGCAAGAATACAGGCCAGATGTTCCTTGCGGGTCTTGTTCGTGAACTGACAATGGAGTACGAGACGGTGCAATCGGCAGTTGAGCACTCCCGTCAGAGCTTGGACGGCCTGAACGCGGGTCTTAAGGCACACTTCGATTCCGGTCATCAGATTCCAGCAGAAATACAGTCACAGATGTTGAGTTTCAGGGACAGATATGAAGCCGATGTCAAATCGCTGGGTGAGACCATTGGTTCTACCGAGAGCAAACTTCAGGTTTTTGCTGAGTTATTGAATGAGTATCGCTCAACAGTGCTTGGCGAATCATCCGGGGACGGTACGATTGCTTTTGGCAAACACGAATCACTGACAAGTTTCCTGCGGCAGTTGGAACCGGTCTGGAACGGCATTGCAGCTTCGGAGAGTGAAGCTCTTGAGCATGCCATCTACTACTACAAGAAGGCGTATGCTTCCGGCAAAGACATCGCAGCCGGTCCGCAGCAGATTCAGGCGGGTTATCTGATTGCAGAGCTCTCACGTCGCATCGGAGATTACGATGAGGCTCGCCAGTTCTTTACCACTACCATCAAGGCGGGACAGGAATTCATCTATCAGAACCGCCGTGATCAATCACGAACTGCGCTGGCCAGAAAGATCCTCGAGTTGGCAATAGAGCAGGGTAGAATCAACATGGCCGCAGCCAAATCCGCATAAGGTAACGGGGAAACGAACTTGCCGTTGACGAAACACAAAGACACCCAGACGCTTCGTGTCTGGGAGATGATCCGGATCATAGTAGGCGAAGGGTCTGATGCAGGACACTACAGAGCACGTATAGAGGATATGGTGCCTGAGAGTCTTGTCATTACGGCTCCGGTCTTCGTATCCGGCAAGACCCTGCTTCGTCATGGTCTTTCCGTCAACGTGCAGATCACGCGCGAAGACGCTGCATACGGTTTCCAGTCTGTTGTAAGAGTGGAGAAAACTCCTGGGGGTCGCCGGACTACCCTGACGCCGCCGACGGAGATGCGGCGCGTCCAGAGGCGGCTGTTTGCGAGGGCCGAGATTCCTACCAGCATTTGCTA
>QNAF01000090.1 GCA_003641405.1 Candidatus Zixiibacteriota bacterium
CTCTACCACTGAGCTACACCCCCATAAACCCTTCGGCAACAAAGCCGGCCACCTACGGGGAATCTAAAGTTAGCCCAACCCGGTGGAATGTCAACCCATTTTTGCCTCATGAACACGCACAGGCCTCAATCAGATTCTACAATGTGTTGGCTGACAGGCCGTTTCCGAACATCAGAAACTACATGAGGTCCATTACGATGGAGTCCAGCTTGATGAAATCTTCGCTCTCACCTTCCACGGCGAGGTAGCGGGGTGGCGTTGACTCCGGATCATACAGTCCCACCGAAACCGACGCGGGCGGTCCGAACAACTGGCAGAATCCGGAAAATGCCGCAAGTTTGTCGGGTTGCCACTCCGCAGGCGGTGTGGCTGGATTCATGTTGGCCTGCGCAAAGCTCACTTTGGGCATGGTTGTGTCCTGAACATTAAGGCGTACTGTAAGAGTCAGGTCAAAGTCTATCGTTTCATGGGGCACCAGGTAGGCCTCAATAAAGAACACGCTTGGATCCAACTGTCTCAGCCGGAAACCGACAAGATCGATAGCGGGTTCTGTGAATGCGACCAGTTTTGTATCAGTCGGCCTGGTGTCAAACGACAGAAGCCTGGCCAGCAGTTGGTCAGTCGGTGGCAACTTGTCGAAGTTTTCAACAGTCAACTGATTGGCGTTATCGAGCCTTCGTCGAAGGGGTCGCACCAAGTACTCGTCAAAGAACTGGTGGTGGCTCTCGCTCCCGAGCGCAAAGTGCCGGGCGGCATCGAGAATAGTTTTCAGGTCAGTGACGCTGGTGTCCTTGATAGGGGCAAGATCCACGTACACATTTTTTTCCAGCGCTAGCCACGCGCCAAACAGTTCAGCTTGTTGCGCCGACCGGCGGTTGTCAGGATTGGCACTTGCGGCCAACTTGTACATCCCGGCGGCTTCGGCATAGAACGTCATCCCCTGCTCACTCAGACTGTCAGCCTTGAAACGGAACTTCACTCCAAGTCGCTTGATGATCGCCGACCACTTCTTATCATCGAGCAGGTCCGTATTTTCTGTGTAAAGATCAGCGAATGCTTCACTGATAGCTTCATGACTGTTCAGGCTGCCGTCTTCGACTCCTTGCAGCAAGGCAACCGCGGTTTCAGGGAAACCATCCGGGTTGTTGACGGTGTCGTACACCGGCTCGTCCGGGTTATGACCGCACCCGACCAGACAGAGCGTGATGACCAGAATAGAGAATCTTGATTTCATCATAGTATAAATGCCTCTAAAAAGACCAATCCGTATAGAGAAAACACTAACAGGTTGTTGAAAAAGTGTTCGATAACGCTTTGTAACCAACAGTTTCGTCATCCCCGCCTCTCCTCTGTCATCCCCGCGAAGGCGGGGATCCAGTAACTCGTTGATTCAGATAGATTCCCGCCTGTGCGGGAATGACGGGTTACACGATGATTGGTTACACAAGGTAGCAGCGATTTCATCATTCGTATTGTGTTTTTCAACAGTCTGCTAGTGAAAATATCAGAAAATGTGCGAGAATGATGCTATCCACTCTTCTACCAGGAATTGCACCCGCCCGATTAATAGCGACACACGTCCCATGACAGTGTATCCAAAGTGCGCACCGAACGAAATCATAATGAACCAGATGCCAACTTTAGCCGTGACTCCCAGCGCACCCGTGTGTGGCTTGGAGAAGTAGAAATAGATCAGGGTGGCGATGACGCCGATGATGACAATAGCAGTAAGCAAGAACATGATCGACCGGCGTTCCACAGTGAACTGCAGATCGTACGAACCAACCTCCTGCGCGTCGCCCGGGTCGTAATTGTATTCTGCAAGGAAAGTACCTGAACCTGTCTCGGTCAAAGAAATACCGCCGGATGACCACACCGTGCTTTGTGCGATCGACCTTGCTTGAGCCTCCCCCGACTCTCGTATCTCAAATTCTATGGTATAGAATTCACCGAAGCCAAGAACCGCGGTATCAGCAAACTCCGCTTGGAGCAACACCGAGGCGTCGCCGTTTCTGTTGACGGATTCCCCGGTTGATGAGGTCGAACCTGCCAGCACTTGTGGGTAGCCTGTCTCAGCAACGGAGGGCTCTGCAATGACAGCCACACTCGCCGTGTCATCGTATGCGAGCGCAACATCATCGCTCGCTTCGCCGTCAGTTATCAGCAAGCCGTTAATATTGCTTCCGAATGGATCTTCCGATTCGCCAACCTTTTCTGAAATACCCACCATTGTATCCTGCATCTGCGGCAGGACCAGGCCGTGAAGTTGTGAGGTTATGAAAATTCCGGACGTGACACCCATCACAAATGCCAGCGACACGCGAGAAACCCAGGACCACTTTTGCCAGAACCGGGCGAACATGAGAAGGCCGAGAATGCCGGGAACGAACAGCCACCACTTGCCACCAAGCATTGGATTCCACAACTGTTGCAGAACGACCGTATCCCAGACCAGTCCGACCTGGTATCCGGCGGTGAGCCCGGCAAAGATATGCTCGGCGACCTTGTAGATAGGGTTGTCCTTGTACATGAATGAGAACAACGCCAGCGTGACAAATGCCATCAACCAGATCTGGAATATCTCAACGCCGCTCATATTCTCTCCCGGCGTTGTTTGTACCTGATGATGAAGTACCCGATGTTGCCAAGGGCCACCAACGCGATGATAAGAAGGTGTACCAGCGATTGTGCGCCCATGCCCCTTACGGCTTCATCCGGCATACCGACAAGCTGCTCATACTCGGCGGCTCCCTTCATGCCGCCAAGCAGACCCAGAAACTGTCCTGACGCTACAAAAGCGTAGTACTTGGGTGCGCCGACAGCCGTAGTCCCGCAGATCATGGGAACGCCATACTGAGCGTTAACAATTGAGACCCAGTAGTCAGCAGTGGCGTTGTCGGCAACTTCAAAGATGAACGCGATGTCGTCATAGTTCTTAACGGAGTCCATCAATGGCAGTTCGGACAGGGGCGTACCGCTGTTGTCGGTAGGAAAGATGGACTCAATCGAAGAACCCATGCCGGTCATCACCGCCACGTAGCCATACTTGTAGCCGAGGTTGACATAGTCCTCACCGTACACTTTGCCGTATTCTTCAGCCACCCTTCGAGTGACGGTTTCGGCCATCGAAGGCCCCCCCAGCGGGATGTTGGACAACGTAATGACATTGCAGTTTTTGCGGAAGAAATGGCGCAAAGCCGTCGTTGTCATCGGCTCACACTCGGCGATAGTCGATGGATAGTAGTCAAAGACCACAAAGACGTTTGATCCGTCAGGGATTGCTTCGACAGAATCGAACACTGCCTGGGCTTCGGGCGTAATGCTGATTGGCAACTCGGCCGGAACAATAAATGGAATGATCACCGCGATAGCCACCATGAGGTAGATCCATCGCCGGTCCATCTGCTCCATTTGCTTCCAGAAGCTCACGCTGCTACCCTTTCCCCATGTAGGTGCGTTCGATCCCGAGGATGATGCGAAGTGACATGGAAGCTGCGCCCAACGCCGCGCCGATGATAATACCGCGCTGAACCGCCATGTTAAAACCGCCCATGACATAGGTATTCAGGAACGCGGGGATATCTCCCGGCAGTTGGTCCAGTATGTACTCACCCATTGGCACACGCCACAGCATCACCAGGGTAGCTGTGATCAGAAGGATAGTTGCTTCGGCGCTTCTGGCGCGGAACGCCCGGTAAGCCGCGGATGCTATGTAAAAAGCCAGCGTCGCGAACATAGTCGCCATCATGGGCATCTGAAGGTTTTGGAACAGCCAGTCATATACGGAGCCTTCCGCGCGCCCAAACAGCGGCGACCAGTCAGGTGACAATACTGAGGGAATGGCCATGGCGAACACGGCTAAGATCGTCAGTATCTTGTAGCCCCAGCCTTCTTTGCGCCGTTGGATCGCAGTCCAGTTGACTCGCACAATTGAGACAACACCAAGCAGCAGAGTGAAACCACCAACAATGGTGAGCCAGACGGTCAATTCCTGGCTGAGTCCACCGACGAAGGTGTCCGCCCGGAAGAAGAACGCCGTGACCAGAAGCAATCCGGAAAGGAAGGCGATAGCGACTGGGACAGTGGTTCTCATTGTTGTATCATCTCAAGTCTGCTAAACCGCTTCAAACAGGTTAATGAACCATTCACCGTAACCGAACGACACCAGGGCAGCACCAATTATGATGCACAGCACAATCAGAACTTTGACAAAATCCTGTCCTTTGAGGCCGCCGGTCATAATCGGTTCGTGCGACAGATAGGCGGATGCCGCGTAGAGCTCTTCGCCCATCAGAGTGTAATCACACGCCGCAATGAAGAACGGCAACTGCTCAGGGCGGGCCGTTCCCGCGATCTGGATTGAACCCGCGGCATTGCCTGTTTCTGCCAACAGCAGTGATTCGGCGAAGAACGCGCCCATGTAGATATTTGTGGCCGGGCGCTCCCGCATCATGTAGCCGTTGACATTTGCGGTAAACGCAAACTGTTCCCCGGCAACGTATTTTACAGTGTCTTTGTCGTAGCTGTCTCTCTTGCCGGCTTCGATATACGCCTGCTCGACTACTTCCTGACCGGCCGCCAGCACCAGCGGATAGCGCACCGGCACGGTCAAAGGCGTGTCATACTGCGCTACGATTTTGGCCACCCGTCCGAGAATGGATATTCCCGCTATGGTCTCAATTTCATCGAGTTCAGCAATACCCGGAACAAACAGCACTGGTCGCCCCATCTCTGTGGCGCGGCCCACGGCTTCTTCGACCGCATCCAGGCCGGGAATCTTGCGAAGATAAAGCGGCTTGCCCGCTTTTGCCCATTTTGTGTATAGCAGCACTGCCGTGGAGAAGACCAACACCAGCACCAGCGCGTTGATTCGGTCCACGCGGAACGCGGATCCTTCAGCGACTTGTGCAAGCAGGGTCTGGGGGACACTCACAAGGAGAGTGAACAGGCCAAGCGAAACAAAACGGCTGCTATTTGGAACGGGTTTAGTCACGTGGCAATATACGAAACATCATTGGTTTGTCAAATAGGGGCTGAGTGCCATCTGTATTCGACGCGCTTCCTAAGTTGAGTCAGGTTATTTCCCGCCAAAGGCGGGATGAGACCTGACTCTATTCTGTGACATGATGTAACGTGTCGGGTCACAATCTCCCACCCAGGCGGGAAATCAGGACCCGACACAACGGTAATACAAAACATCACTGACTTCTCTCAACGAGCTCCTTTTTCAGTTTTTCGATAGCTTCGACAGGAGTCGGGTCAACTTTGCTGAGAATAGCCAGGTAGTATGACACAAAATCACCCATCTGGATCAGGTTGAACATCCTTTCGAGTTCGGTTTCACCGGTAGCATAGATGTCGATCACCTGGACGTCCAGTTCTTCGATCAACCCCTTTACAACATCCATTCGGGAGGAAATCCTGGGGTGATCACCACTGTCGCGCAGGTTGATTACCACGAAATGATCCTTGTGTTCTTCAATCTGCTTTGACCAGCCCTCAAGTTCATTGTGGTTGAACTCGGGGTATTGGCTGGTAAACGCCATCTGCTTGGCGTTCTCGCATATCTGGCACTTCCAGCGGGCACCGACACTGTCCGTCAGCGTGGGGCCGCAGTAGATGATAGGAATTCTGCCGTGGATAAGCTGTGCCATCTGCTTGGCGGGATTCTTATTAACTCCGTGATCCTCGACCATCCTTGCTCGCGTGGTGTCAAGATGTGCTATGGCTTTGTTGATGCGTTCAATGCCATCTTTGATCAGACCGATTTTCTCAAGAAACACCATCAGCGGAACAAAAGAGTAACCGATAGCCGCACGGGGCTGTAATCCTGACGGCAGTTTGAACATAGGTATCTCGTTCAAACCGGCGACTTCTTCGAGTAATCCGTTGGTAGTGAGAACCACAATCATAGACTTGCGCTGCAGGGCGTCATCGACAGCCGCCAGAGTTTCTTCTGTATTGCCGCTGTATGACAATGCTATCACGAGTGTTTCGTCGTCCACATACTCCGGGAGCGAATAGTGACGACAGACCTGAAACGGAATCAGCATTTCCGATGCCAGGAAAGAGCGTGCCAGGTCACCGGCAAATGCCGATCCACCCATCCCGACCACAACGACATTACGCACATCAGGGTATTCTTCCTTGGGCACGTTCCAGCCACCGGCCAGTTTTAGTGCCTGGGTCATCTGCTCCGGCAAATCAAAAATGCAATTGTACATGTTTGACGGATCAAGAGAGCGAATTGCGTCGATATCATCCAGTATTGACAAAGTTCTATTTCCTTTGGCTATAGGTTGCTAATTCTCCAGGGCATTCCGAAAGCTCTGAAGCTTTCGTTTTACGGCCGCCACCGAATTACTGGCCAGTACCGGACCAACCAGGTGACGAACCAACTGCGAGTCAATTTTTTGAACAAGGCGGCAAACATCAAGGATCCGAGACGGGTTCATAGACAACCCGGTGACTCCCATACCGACCAAAAGTGGCAGGGCGAGCGGGTCGCCGGCAACTTCACCACATACGTCCACGGGAACTCCGTGCTTCCTGGCTGCTCTGACAGCCATATTCACCAGTTGCAGCACAGCTGGCTGGTACGGACTGTACAGCCTGGAAACTCGAGTGTTGGCTCGGTCGGCTGACATTGTATACTGAGTCAGATCGTTGGTACCGATTGAAAAGAAATCAGCAGACCGCGCCAGACTATCGGCGGTGAGAGCTGCTGAAGGGACTTCTATCATGACACCAACCTGGATATCTTCGTCGAAAGGCAGAGCCTGTTTTCTCAACTCAAACATTGCTAAAGAAATCAACCGCCTGGCTTTCTTCAACTCACTCAGATCTGATATCATGGGAAGGAGTATTTGGATATTCCCGTGTATGGAAGCCCGCAGTATGGCTCTGATCTGAGTCTTGAAAATGTCAGGCATTTCGAGCATGCAACGAACCCCACGACATCCCAGCGCCGGGTTGTTTTCGGGCGGTATCGGCAAGCCGGACAACATCTTGTCCGAACCCAGGTCGAATGTCCTGAGGACAACATTCGATCCAACGAACTTTTCCGCAATCCGACGGTAATACTCACACTGTTCTTCTTCATCAGGGAAACTGTCACTCTCCAGGTAAAGGAACTCTGTCCTGTACAGCCCAACGGGAATCTTCTGAACTGATAAGATTTCATCCGCCGGACCGGGGAACTCAAGATTCACCGCAATCCTGACTTCGATACCGTCGGTGGTCCGGGGGGGTATCTTTCGCAGTTTCTTGATCCGTGTGATGGCGGCGGGCCCCTGGCGTTTTCGCAGTTTCTGGTAGTCAGCCCAATCAGTGTCCGTGGGATTGATAATGGCTGTGCCCTTGGTGCCGTCAACAATCACACGGCTGCCATCAGGAATATCGGTCCATGAGTCGCCTATGGCAGCCACAGGTACCATCAACGACCGGGCGATCAAAGCCGTGTGCGAGGTGGTCCCACCCTTACCAACGAGAAATCCGGAAACCTTGCGCTGTCGATAGCGCATTACCTCACCTGGAGAAAATGACTGTCCTACAACAATAGTATCTCGTGGGAGAGGAACCGTGGATTGCGTCTGGTTCCCCCCAAGATACGATAGGACGCGGTGAGAGACGGCCTCAATATCCTGTACCATCTGGCGCATATACTGGTCAGGGGAGTTCTTCAGTTGCAGTGTGGTCTTCCGCACGAGCGAGTTGTATACAAACCCGGCGTTGCGCTTCCTCAGAAGAATCTGGTCTCTAACGTGTTCAATGAAATCCCTGTCGTTGGCAATGAGCAGTTGGGCGTCGAAAATCTTAACGACCGAACTGCCGATTTTTCTGCCTGCGGAGTTACGCAGAGCCTCAAGCTCCTTGACTGTATTGGCTATGGCCCTCTCAAGCGCAGCGACCTCAGCTTTGACACGTGAGACGGTAATGGTGATTTCGTCCACCCTGAGAGAGTCAGCGTGGATTATTCTGGCGTAACCTAATGCAATACCGGAAGATACAGGCACACCCCGAAACGCTTTGCGTCTGGTAATCATATACTCCTGCCGCAGGCCAATCACTTCATTCAAATGCTGTGGTATGATAGGGAGTGCCGACGGCCAAAGGCAAGTGGAATAATCAGGTGTTCTCGCCGAACCCGGAGGCGATTACTCTAAGAATCTCAGCCATAGCTTCTTCTTCGTCAGGACCATCGGCTTCAACCACCAGTTGCGAACCCATCTCAGCTGCCAGCATCATCACCCCCATGATCGATTTCCCGTTCACGCGGAGATCATCCTTGCTGAAAAAAAACTCCGATTTGAACCTGGTGGTAGCGGTTACCAGTATGGCGGAAGGACGCGCGTGCAAGCCCAACTTGTTGATGATTCTGGCAGTTTTCTTGATCATAGTGTCACTGCTGAGCCAGGATAAACCGTTTGCCGGAGAGTTCCTGAATGATGCCTTTGAGTTCAAGCGCCAGCAGGTACTCCAGAAGCTCGGAAACAGGAAGCTCTGTTTCACGGCACAACTGATCGATCTGCAGCGGTCCGGAGGTGAGAAGGTCAACCATGCGAAGTTCCATATCCGTCATGTCCGGTAACTGGCGGAACTGGGTTGCTGCGATTTCATTCCTTAGTCTTGGCAGTTCGCTGAATATATCCTCTGTTTCCGTAATCAATTTGGCGCCGGATTTTATCAGTTGGTTTGTGCCAAGGCTCCTTCGTGCATGCGGTGACCCCGGTACTGCGAATAGCTCTCGTCCCTGCTCCAACGCACACTGGGCGGTTATCAGAGCGCCGGATTTGCTACCGGCTTCGACCACTACCACACCCTCAGACAGGCCGGAGATTATGCGATTTCTCTCAGGGAAATTCCCCGCCATGGTGTCAGCCCCTGGCAGATATTCAGAGTATATCGTACCATGTTTCTTAATCTGTTCAGCCAACTCACGGTTGGAAGCCGGGAAAACCACATTGAGTGGAGTGCCCCACACAGCGACTGTCTTGCCTTTCGCGTCGAGAGCCCCGCGGTGCGCTGCCGAATCGATGCCTTCAGCC
>QNAF01000091.1 GCA_003641405.1 Candidatus Zixiibacteriota bacterium
CCTCATATCGCTCTGCTATCAAATCGTTGACGACAAGCCATCAAACTGCTAATCTGGGGTTAATAACACTTGCACGGAGGTTTGGATGTTGGTCAAGAGATTCATCGTTGCGGGCACACTACTGGCGATTGCCGGTTTCTTCCTGAGTTGTACGAGTAACAACTATTCCGGGGACGTTAATCGAGAACTTGATGCTGCTGGTGATAACCGCACAGAACTGCAAAAAGCCATCACACACTATGATTCGCTGGGCGATTCGCTGAAGCTTGAGGCAGCGTTCTTCCTGATTGGAAATATGGAAGATCACGCCTACGGGACGTACGCTCTCAGGGACTCCAGTGAAAAAGACATCTATCTGAACGTGCTTGACCACCCTGACTACGACGCGGTCATTGTGTACCTTGACTCCATCGAGAACGAACGTGGTGAGCTGGACTTTGGACGCGATGAGAAGATCGAGGATATTGTCACCATTTCTGCGGACTACCTGATTGACCAGATAGATTGGGCATTCAGAGCCTGGCAGGAGAAACCCTGGGCGGCGAACCTGAGTTTTGAGCAATTCTGCGACTACGTTCTCCCCTATCGAGGCAGCGGTGAACCGCTTGAATCATGGCGTGAGTATTTTTGGGAAAAGTACCAGGGTATCGAAGATAGCATGGAAACCCCCTCTGACCCCGTCGAAGCCGCTTGTTTGATCAATGATGACGTCCGGTCGTATTTCACGTTTGACCCGCGTTTCTATCTCCACCCTACTGATCAGGGTCTGAGTGAGATGCTGTCAAACGGCCTTGGTCGCTGCGAAGACATGACAAATATCACAATCTACGCTCTTCGCGCCAACGGCCTGGCTGTCACCAGTGACTACACTCCATACTGGGCCGACTGCGGGAACAATCACGCGTGGAACGCTATCCTGGCTGCCGACGGCAAAGTTATCCCGTTTATGGGTGCTGAGGCTAACCCCGGTAAGTACAATCTATCACACAAGATGGCCAAAGCCTACCGCAAGATGTACAGCAAACAGAAGGACAACCTGGCATTTCAGGACAACAAGCAGGAGAAAACACCCCGCTGGCTCTCAGGAAAAAGCTACCAGGATGTCACCGCTGACTATGTCGATGTTTGCGATGTTACAGTTGAATTCGACAAAGAGATTCCGGACTCGGTGAACTTCGCCTACCTGTGCGTTTTCAACTCTGGCAAGTGGGGCGCGATCCACTGGGCTAAAATCGAAAACAAAACAGCGACCTTCACCGATATGGGAATCAGCATCGCATACCTCCCAGCACTCTACCTTGACAAGGAAGTTGTGCCCTGGGGCAACCCGTTCATTCTGCATGACGATTGCAACGTGGAGAAGCTCGAAGTCAATACGGATCAGACAATTTCAGTGAGTCTGACATCGACCACCCGTCGTAAACAATTGGCCTCCACCGATGGCGTGGCAGTCTCTTCCCTCGATCCGGGCACTGAATACGAGTTGTCGTACTTTAACGACGGCTGGCAGTCCATTGACAAGGCTGTTGCGGGAGAGGAACCGCTGGTATTCGATTCCGTACCGGTGGGATATCTGTACTGGCTGGTAGCGAAAGATTCTGACCGCGAAGAACGCATCTTCACGATTGAAGACAATAGTCAGCTCTGGTGGTAAAACAGAACGATTTCTTTGCACCTGATCCCGATCTATCTCCGTGGGCAGAACGGCAGTGGATTCCCCGGATGGATAAACAGGTGATCGATCAGCAGTGATAGATCAGCCCCGTCTATTACCACGCCGACCAGATCGACATTTGCTTCATCGAATGAACAGACAGGGTCAAGGTTTATGAACAGGTGATCAATCAACCACGACAGGTCGCTGCCATCAACGGCGTCAGTTGGATCACAGTCAACATTGCCAACCCTGCCGACACACTCGCAGGCATCACCAATCCCATCGGTGTCACTATCTTCCTGACCAGGGTTGAAAACAAGCGGACAGTTGTCCGACACATCCGGTTCACCGTCGCCGTCATCGTCGTCGTCACAAGCGTTACCCTCGCCGTCGTCGTCAAGGTCGCTTTGTGACGGATTGAACACGCCTGGACAGTTATCACAGACGTCACCGGCACCATCGGTATCGCCATCTTCCTGGCCGGCATTGGCATCATACCGACAGTTGTCACAGCCGTCCGGGACACCGTCGGCATCATCATCAAGGGTATCGTCGTAACCTGGACAAATATCACAGCCGTCGGGAACACCGTCGGCATCATCATCAAGGGCGTCGTCATGGCCGGCGCATAGATCGCAACCGTCAGGAACGCCGTCACCGTCGGCATCTGCATTATCATCATAGCCGGGACAGATATCATACTGATCACATACTCCGTCAGCATCGGAATCATCGCAGCAATTGGTGGACATCGTCTCACCGTTGACCCAGAAGAACGGATACCCCGGCGGTGTTACCCAGTAGGCATACCAGCCGATCCAGGTTGTACCGCAGATGAATTGGTACAGATGACAGAGGTCGGGTTCCGAACTGTAATCGAACAGTATTGACGGCAAAGCTCCGGTATAGGTATCTGTGTACTCTATGCCGATAAAAAACGCACTCTCGGCGCAACAGGGAGTCGGAAAAGTAACAGTTCCGCAGTGCGGATATGCAAAAGTCGTGGAGTCACACAGCACGGGAACGCGGCATATCTCCGTGCCGGGTCCCAGACATGTATCGGCAAGACTATACGGTTCATAGACGATGACATCGAGTTCCACCGGCCACTTGTAGATCCGGGGATCGTATATCTGTGCCGGGTCCAGCAAGGAGAAAGCGAACGATGTGATCTCAAATGGATATGTAGCATCACCACATTCTGTGGGATCAAAATAGCAAACCGTTCTCTCGCCGGTAACATACCCGGAGTTGTAGCCCAGAATCGTGTCACACACGATCATTTTGTACATCTCGCACGAAGCTTTGCTTCCAGAGACATCCGGCAAAATCACTGACTTGTCTGCCGCACAGGTTGCCGCAGTGCCCTTGCTTTTGCAATCACCAATGGCTGTGGTGCCACCCAGGCACAACAGGATAATGATCAGAATGGCAGTGGTTCTTCTCATAACTTCCGATCTCCTAAGCCGTCCCGTTTTGAGCGACAGCGACCAGCTTATCGTGATGTCGTTTCTCGTAAATGGACTGGGACATGTCCGTTGTGCCGTTTAACCATTCGCTGTCAACAGGTACAACATTTCTATGCGGTTGAAATCAAGAAGAAGTGGACGCAACCGCATCGCTCAGAGCAAATTACCCTGAACTGTACACAGTATAATACGTCAGAGCAGATCGGTCAAGTCAAAGTATCCGTTGTACTTGCACCTTATGAGTTCGTGGGCTGCCCATGGGCAACTTGGTGTGTGGCTAAAGAAGTCGCCTTCTGCGATGAGGCCGAAGATGTGAAACTACTGATATTCAGACAAACACGGCCACTCTGCATACACAGAATGGCCGTCAGTCTTGCAGGTTGGAACCCCTGGGGTTCCGACAAGACATGCTGATTCGTTCAAGCTATATCAGTCTTGCAAGGGCGGGTCCGTCTTCGAACCCGCCGATTATCATCAGTAGTTATCCGAACCGTCGCAATTCTTCAGGTAATGCGACGGGGCAATAAACAGAGCATCGATCAACAGAGATAAATCGGCACCGTCAATGACCATCGGATCGACAACCGGTCTGCCAGGTGAACTGAAATCAACATCCGCTTCATCCAGGCATACGCCGTTCCAGCCACTCGACGGATTGATAAACAAACCGTTGATCATCAACGATAAATCCGCACCGTCGTAGTTGAAGCCAAGTTCGCCACCAAGCTGATCCAGATCGCCCACTGATGGCGGGATGCAGCACTCTTCAGCGGGTTCATCATAGACGCAAACCTGCCTCCATATTGGTACGTACTGAACCAGGGCCTGGTCCACGAATTTCATAACAGCACCGCCAATGAACGGAGCGTACGAAAAACATACGCAGTCATCCACTGTCCAGTCGTTCAAGTGGAACCAGTAGGTGGCTACGTGTTGCGGTGCGGCGTTTTGTGCCAGGCCATTGCCAAGCATGCGTGATCCGGCAAATTGGAAAAGCCGCTTGATGTTCGTACTGTCAATATCATTGGCATAATAGACTACCTGAATGAGATCAAATGAGGACTGAGCCAAAGGTGTGAACCTGGCTGAATCCATCACAAGATTCGGATTCTCCCACGAGAAGCCACTGGTCGCTGTGATGACATCCTGCACATCATTATAAATATATAAGTCTGCCACTAGCGTGGAATCGTTCCCAGCGGAATTCAACGACGAGAGAACGAATAACATTGAGTCAGCATTGACCAAATCATTTGGGTCTTGCGTAGCTGATTCAGTGTAAACCGCAGTCACAGAATAATCAACGTCCATCGCCAGGACTGGGCTGGTCGTACTGGAGCTCCAGTGAACTCCGTCTTTGTTCCAATTCTGGAACGTGTCTTCTCCTGCCGTGGCCGGAGCTGTCAGCGTCACCTCAGTACCTTCATCGAATTCGCACGAGAAAGGCGTCGTCGTTCCACCGGGACAGTTCTCTGGCGATACTATGATCGAAACTCCGCTGGCAGGACTTGATGCCACATCCAGTATGTGTGTATCGCAGACGTCTCCAATACCGTCTAAGTCCTCGTCCTCCTGACCCGGGTTGTAAATAAAGGGACAGTTGTCTTCAAAGTTGAGATGACCGTCATTGTCGCGATCCATAGAACAGTCCCAATCTGTAACTCGGAAGGCATCAATGCCCGCTTCTACCACCGAGCGACTGACAAGATCGGAGGCTTCAAAACGAACCCTGACCTGAGAAGTGGGTTCTACGAAATCACTCACCCAGAACGAACGCTCAAACCACCCGCCGGTTGACTCCAGAATTGGCCCCACGGTCTCCGCCATCACCCAGGATGAACCGTTATCGTTGGAAACATAGACTATAAGAACATCATTGTTGGGATCATGACCAAAATCGTTTGCATACCAGCGCGCGTAACTGACCTCACCTTCGCGATCAAGAAGATCAAACACAGGTGAATCCAGATAAGTCGAACCACTATCGACATCGGAGTCACCCGCTATGTTCCCTGTCAGAAAGCACATCCCGGAACCATCGAAATCAGTAGGTGGATCACTGCGATCGCCATTGGCCGGAATCCCACGCTCCCAGTGACCGTCCATGGCGTCGCCAGATACAGTCCAGCCCTGGTCGGTCTCAAAGTTGTCCGCAAACTGTTCTATTCCGTCTGTCACGGGGATGGCTCGATGAGGTGAAACAGGATTGGGATCATAAGCCCTGCCTTTGACCGCATCTTCAGCACTCACATAGAATTTGATTTCATCGCCACATATTACAGCCGGAAGAGTTGCCACGTATTCATTGGACGACACTTCGGTCATCGATTCCGTTTGAATCGGTGCATTGTTGATGGAGTAGTGAAGTTGCCCGCTTCCGGATACGAGTGTTCCACCGTTTATGCTGCTTACGATCACTTCAAAAGTCATCGGCACACCTGGATCCAGCGGCTTGGGAACACCGTTCGGGTATTCGAACTCGATTTTCTCAATCCCGGCATAATCTACGTAATTCGCACCATAACCAATTTGATTACATCCGTAGGGAATCCGCATATAGCCGCCCTCTCCCCACCAACTCCCCCAGGAATTACGCATGAACCAGACGCCCTCTTCCCCCTGGCTGTCATCCCAACCGACTATCACAACAGCATGGTTTACTTGACCCGAGCTACAGCCATCAAAGACTCCCCCTCCATATGCCTGCATGGCGCCATTGGAGTAAACTGCTACAGATATGGGGCCGTAATCCATGATTTTCTGTTTCATATAGTCCACGGTGCTCGACACGTGAGCCCAACCACGCAGACGATAGAGTGAATGCGAGTATGGACAATCACACGTGCCGTTGGAAGCTGTATATGGGACCACCGATTCGTACACGGCACCGATATCGCCACAGTCGTCCGGCCTCCACTCATGGTAATCGTGAGCAAACCAGCCACCACTACAGTCCCAACCTTCATCGTTGCAATTAATCAAGTACTGCTCAGACAGGTTGACCGTGTTGCCGTCAACGATCTTAATCGCGCATTCAAGTGCCCCGACAGTCGAAAAAGCCCAGCAACTTCCGCAACCTCCCTGGTTCTTGACGGGAGGTAGAGTGGTCGAATCGCGCCAGTCGAATTGAGCTGGGAGATCTCGAGTCACCTTGTCACTTTCATCTGGTTTCGGTTCCTCCCAACCCTCGGGCACAACTAGTCCGCAAATATCCTCAAGAGCATACTTCGTGGCTGGATTGGCGTTGATCGTAAACGACCATCCTTCAGCCACCGCCTGCTCCTTGAGCAACGCAATATCATCGGCTGAAAGCTGCCCAAATGCTGCCGATGACAGAAGCAGCAGGCCAAATAAGACCATCAACAGAGATGACCTCGAAAAGCTGTTCCTCTTTCCAAATCCCAAGAGACGTGACAAAATTAACTCCTTTCAAGCAGTACAGAGAATAGGGACAAAAAAAATGTGAGGATCATCAGATGCCGGCTGTTCATTTCGGTCAGTTACCGCTCCAGATGTGTTTGCAGTCAGCCACGCCGACCCGCGACGGGTCAGTATTGTGTAACCACCGAGAACAGAACAGCTTATCATTGAATGATATAGCAAACCAGGGGCTTCCTGTCAAGAAATTGATGGTCCGGGGTAGCGTTCATTTGCAGCAAAATCAGGCACGTGCTCCTCGAACCGCACAATCACAGGCGGCCACCTCACATGGAAATGACCGCTCTGTGTCTATCGTCTTCTTGTAGGGCAGGATCCCCTGCCTCTTTTATCCTGACGTCAGGTAACAATCCGCAGAAGCGGATCAAGACCAGACGCAACCAGTCAATCAGTCTTGTAGGGCGGGTCCGTCTTCGAACCCGCCAATAATCAGCTACGGCCTACCAGTTTGGCGTACCATCACAGTTTCGCAAAAAGTTAGCCGGATTGATAAACAGGGCATCAATCAGCAACGACAGATCGGCACCATCAATCGTCATAGGGTCTTCAACAGGTCTGGCGGGTGCGCTAAAATCGATATCTGCTTCATCGAGACAAATGCCGTCCCAACCATTCGTTGGATCAATGAACAAGCCGTTAATCATCAGCGACAGATCAGCACCATCGTAATTAAAGCCCAACAGTCCACCACCTTGATCAAGGTCACCCACTGATGGCGGGATACAGCAGCCACTGCTGACAGCACCTGCTTCGAGCACAGGCACATACTCGCCAGGATATGTCTCAAACAACGGATCCCAGATAATATAACCCTCAAAACTTACCGGGCAGACACCGCTACCGCTATCAACAGTGAACCAAATAGACAGTACCGGTCCGTCGCCGGGAGCAAGGTGCGGCTGGGAACCGCTGCTGGAACTGATCAGATCCCAGGTACATCGTCTTTCAGCAGACCAGTCGTTGAGTTGAGTTTTCTGCTCGAAGTAATCCGTTCGGAGACCGGTAGTAACCACGGAGTCCTTGGTGAGATACAGAGGACCATCACCCCATGTAAATGGAATTACAATCCTCCTGAGGTCAAGGTAGTTGTGCACATTGACATCAACTCTGACTTCTGTGCCTACCGCGCCTGAAACCGTAGCAGCTCTCATTGTGTCAGCATACACGGAGACAAGATGCTGTACGGACGTATCGAACAGCGCCCGAGGAGTTACAACAGTGGCTGATACTTCGTAGTGACCAGGCAGCACGTACTCGTGCGGGATAGTGTCGCCCGATCCAGTCTGACCATCACCAAATTGCCAGTTACAGACCAGAAGTGATTCAACCGGCGTCTCGGCAATCAGGTCCACTGTCAGAGGTGCCGGCCCTAAATCTGCCTCTGCCTTAATGTACACCGGCTGATAGTATACTCGTGCTGCTCCGTAGCCGACGCTACAGCATCCATACTCTATCCGCATATAGCCGTCTTCACCCCAGCCCACGCCCCATGAGTTACGCAGGAACCAGATGCCTTCCGTCCCCTGATTGTCGTCCCATCCTACCAGGGCAACAGCATGGTCGATCGGTCCGACCTCACAGGCATTGAAAACTCCACCGGAATATCCGTCCATGATATCCCCGACGTGAATGGAAACTGAGATCGGTCCATAGTCATAGATGGCCTGCTTCAACTGTGCGACAGTCGGGACACCAGACGCACCACTCACATATGCCCACGATTGAATGTAGTAGTGATGGTCATAGGGACAGTCACACGGCGGTTCGGCCTCAACGTAAGGAAAATCGGCTTCCAGTACCGCTCCGTGTCCGCCACAAGGGTCTGTGGAAGGAAATTTGAATTTGTGGTAGCCGTGAACCAGGAATCCACCGTCGCAGCCATATCCTTGGCTATTGCAGCTTACCAGCCATTGCTCCGAGAGATCCACATGTTCTTCGGATTTGATCCAGATACCGCATTCCAGCGGCGCAATCGTGGAAAAAGCCCAGCAACTTCCACAACCTCCCTGGGCACGAGCGGGCGGTAACTCTGCGATATTCCTCCAGTCAAAGGCGGCTGGAAGATCCTTCGTCGCCGACGATGAGTCAAAAACAGCACCTTCCTGCCAGTTGGGTGGTACTTTCAACCCGCATAATTGGTCATGAGAGTATTGAGTAGCCTCGTTCAGGCTGACAGTAAAAGTCCAACCTTCCCGCTCACCTCTTTCCCTCAAAGCATCAATATCTTCCTGCGTCTTCTGTCCAAGCACAGACGGCACGGTAACAAACAGGACACCAAACACCATGATCACCACGCACTGGAACAAGTTCCTGCTACTGTTGTTTCCTGACATTAACGGCACACCTATCTCCTTTCATCCCGAAACGCAAATCGGTTTAGAGCCATCCGCTACCGGATGCCAATCTTTGAATATCTTTCGACTCGTGGCTCTCTAGAGGCCAACCGGCTTGGTTGCCTGTGAGGACTAGAGGTAAGAAC
>QNAF01000092.1 GCA_003641405.1 Candidatus Zixiibacteriota bacterium
TTTTCGGCAAAGAACATGTGCTCGGTGCGACAGAGGCCGATACCTTCAGCGCCAAACTCCAGGGCCTTTTTGGCGTCACGTGGAATGTCGGCGTTCGTGCGCACTTTGAGCTGTCGCACTTCATCTGCCCACCCCATCAACTCTGTGAACTCACTGGAGAGTTCCTGTTCGATAGTCGGAACCTCTCCCAGAATCACATCGCCAGTAGAACCGTTGAGTGTGATGACCTCTCCCTCTTTGATAGTAAGTCTACCGATCTGGAATTTCTTCTTGGTGGCATTCACACGTATCGATTCAGCACCACTCACACAACACTTACCCATACCACGGGCAACAACCGCTGCATGGGATGTCATACCGCCGCGCGATGTCAGAATGCCGACGGCCACATTCATTCCCTCAATATCATCGGGGTTTGTCTCTTCTCTCACGAGAATGGTACGTGCTTTTGCACCAGCCTTAACGACATCCTCAGCTGTAAAAAGCACCTTCCCTGAGACAGCGCCCGGAGAAGCAGCTAATCCCTTTGCCACGACATCAAACTTGGCTTTTGGATCGAGTCGAGGGTGTAGAAGATGATCAAGCTGTGCGGGATCAATCCGCATCAGCGCCTCTTCCTTCGTAATCAGCTTCTCTTTGACCATATCGACAGCAATCTTGATAGCCGCCTGAACTGTACGCTTGCCGGAACGGGTCTGTAGCATGAACAGCTTACCGTCCTCGATTGTGAACTCAAAATCCTGGATATCGCGATAGTGCTTCTCGAGATGATCAGTGGTACTCTTGAGCTGCTTGTACATCTTGGGCATCTCATTCTTGAGTTCAGCAATAGGCTGGGGAGTTCGTACGCCGGCTACCACGTCCTCGCCCTGCGCATTCAACAGGAACTCACCGTAGAACTCGTTGGCACCGGTAGCAGGATCACGTGTGAATCCAACCCCCGTACCGGACTTGTTTCCAGTATTGCCAAACACCATTGCCTGCACATTCACCGCCGTACCCAGACCAGCCGGAATGTTGTTCAACCGCCGATAAGTAATTGCCCGAGGGTTGTTCCAACTACGGAACACTGCATCCCTGGAGAGACGCAACTGCTGATATGGATCATCCGGAAACGCCTCTCCGGATTTTCGCTTAATGATCTGTTTGTACTTCTTGATAATATCTCGAAGATCCGTAGGCTGCAGGGAACTGTCCTGTCGAATGCGACGGTCTCTCTTCTTCTTGGTAATAACATCCTCAAATGATTCCTTATCGATTCCAAGAACTACGTTACCGAACATCTGGATAAATCGTCGGTAATTATCCAGCGCAAAGCGTTCGTTCCCCGTTCTTTCTGCAAGTCCCTTCACCGTTTCTTCGTTGAGTCCCAGGTTGAGAACCGTGTCCATCATGCCAGGCATTGAGAACTTTGCACCAGAGCGCACAGAGACAAGCAGGGGATCGGAAGAATCACCAAACTTCTTACCGGCGGCCTTCTCAAGTCGCGCCACCTCTGATTCGAGTTTCTCGTCAATTGCCTTCGGAATGGTCATCCCGTTTTCGTAATAGAGTGTACAGACTTCTGTTGTTATTGTGAATCCAGGTGGAACAGTTATGCCTGCATTTGTCATCTCAGCAATATTGGCCCCCTTGCCACCCAGCAGATCTTTCATTTCGGCTGTACCTTCGGCTTTGCCTTCACCGAAAAAATAGTAGAACTTTCCCTTCTTGACGTTGATCGTGCTAGTCTTTCGGGCTGGTTCAACATCTGTGATCTTCAATTTCTTGCTCTTCTTAGCTGCGGCAGTGGGCTTGCCACTACTTGCCTTCTTGGGCTTCGAGGCCTTTTTGGTCGGCATATTATCTCCTTATCTAACAACGACTTATATTTTACAATCTCATCCTTTCGAAAGTAAGCAGTTTCAAGCCTACGTGCAATAGAAAAAGGCGGTCAGAATACCGATTTCGGATTCCAGCCGCCTCTCAACTCTGTAAGCAGGTACTGAACCTACATCGTGAACATCCGTTCTCCCTTGATGATCTTCTCGAGCATCTTGAGCGTCTTCTCAACCGGAGAATGCATGATATCAGTGGTGTTGAAAGTTGTCCTTACAACTTCCCTACTGGCAGAACAGCTCGATTTACCCCTACCTGCCCGAGCCTTTTTCTTATGTGTCAGGTTGTACTGACGTTGGTACTCCTTCGCCTTCTCCTTGTGCATCTGATAGTACCTACGCTGATACTCTCGACGCGCCTCAGCGTTCGACAACTCACCCTTCTTCTTTTCTTCCTTCTCTGCGGCAGCCTTGGCCTTTGTCCTGGCTTGGTCCTTCTTCATAGTCGGAGCCATTATGCCACCTCACTTTCCCTGTGCTTGTTCGTTGCTACCCTTGCAATCCTCACGCACTACTTGGTTCCTCCACCGCACAGCTTAGGAAAAAATTGCCTGTATGTCAAGTGAAATCTTGTCTGATTCGAAAAAAACTCCTATAACCTAAAGGATATTGGCAACTTAGTAAATCCAATAAACTTGTTCAAATACAACCCCCTGTCGCCGTGCAAGTTCCAAGTCTGGAATATGTGCTACGATGTCTATGTTTCCTGATTCGTTGAAGCATAACAATAACCGGATTGCGTGACCGATCTTTTTGGTATTCATTCTATTGTACATTCTTATCAACGACTTGGTTACATAAAACAACGCCCTCAAGTAAAAAATCCCGCCTCCATTGAGGCGGGATTTTTCGGGCACAACGTCCGATTATCAGACTTTCGGGCTATTTATTGTCCGGCACTCTCAGCACGGCCCTTGGAGCCAAAGAACTGCATCAGTTCCTTGACTATGTATCCAACAATCAGAAGTATCATGATCCAGAACACCGCCTGGAATCCCCAGAAGTAATTCTCGTTGGTCGTATCCATTGCGTTATGAATCCAACTCTGGTCAATGAACTGAACACGTTGAATGAACAGAGAAATACGAGCCATCACGGTGAATCCAAAAGAAGCGCCGAAGCCTATCATCAGAATCCAGATTCCGAATTTGGCAACACCTCCAAAGATACCCGTGTGAGCTTTCGAGAAGAAGAAATAAACCAGTGCAGAAACAGCGCCGGTAAAGACTATCAACTGTGAGAGCCCTGAGTTCACGTCCAGTAGATTGAATCCGCCGTGACCGAAAAAGTTACTCCAGTCCACTTGGACCATCATAGCGTAGAGTTGCTTATTCACACGGTTTGACATTTCAAGCGGGATGGCAATACCGGTAGCGATACCGATGTACAGTCCCATCGGCCAGCGTGAGACCCAGGAGTACTGTTTTGAGAATCGGGTCCACATCATCACTCCGAGAAGAGCAGGTATAACATACCACCAACGGTCGGAGTTAAGCCAGAGGAAATAAGCGTCACCATCAGCAAGCCGCTGGAACAGGTTGGTGACCAATCCCTGGTGCCACAGAATGATAACAAAATAACCCGCAGATACACCCACCACCAGATGTTCCGCAAACTTGTAGAACGGATTGTCCTTGTACAGGAACGAGAAGGTCGCCAGTGTCACGAAGGCGGCGAAAGTCGTCCAGCAAAAAGTTGTGAAATCCATGACTACCTCCTTTCCGCTTGTTTCTGTTTGCGTCTACTCACAAAGAACCCCACGTTCCCCATGATTATAAATAAGATAATCACCATATGAGCGTATAATTGTACGCGCATACCGTCCATGGCAAGACCAGGATTGCCTGCCATCTTCTCATATTGGGCGGCTCCCAGCAACCCCCCCATAATCCCTACGACTTGGCCGGAGCCAAGAAACGGGTAGTATTGCGCTGTCATCACGCCTGTCAGACCGAGAAGCAGTGGGAAACCAAATCTTCCCTGACCATATGAAATCCAGGCATCCGTGATATTGCCTCCGGAAAGATCAACAACACATGCAACCTGGTCATAGTTTATCACACCCTGCATCATCGGCAGCGAGTCCAGGGGAGTACCGTAGTAGTCAGCAGGAAATGGCAGGCGGAAATCCTGTCCCATAGCCAAAATCACGAGTGCATAGTATGGTTTGTAACCGAGGAAGCAGTAGTCAACGCCACTGACGATCTCACGTCCCTCATACATAACACCGTTATATTCCGTGTCCTGCATCAGCGAGTCGGAGATATCCCGAATCGCCTGATCGGCCATACCAGGACCGTTCTGCGATAAAGAAGTGAAAATTATCCTCAGCTTCTTGCGCCAGCAGTGTTCTGCCATGGCATAGGTCATTGGATGAAGTTCGGCCAGGTTGTTGGGATCGTAGTCAATGGCGATCAGCACGATCTCACCCGGTTCGAGTTCGTCAACGAAGTCAAATATTACTTGTGTTTCAGGCTCAACGAGGATGGGGACCTCAAACTCCGTCATATATGTTGCCACGCAGACAACTACGAGGAACAGGAAAACCCACCGCCGATCGAGCTTCATTAATTTGTCAAAGAAATTCATGGTCGGTCTCCTTATCCTTTCCCCATGTAGCCGCGTTCAATGCCGAGAATGACTTTAAGCGCCGTCGCTACAATGCCGAGTCCAATTCCAATCACAATCGCGCGTTGGGCGGCCATGTTGGGAACGTTCATCAGCCAGTTTGAGGTTTTGGCCATGTAATCACCGAAAATCGGTGACAGGTAAGGATTGAACCTTAGCATCACGATCAAGGCCGCGAGCAGCAGCAATGAAGCAAGCAGGTTGCGTGCGCGGAAAGCCCGATAGGCCGCCGACGCTATGAAGAAGGCCAACAGCGAGAACATTGTCGAGAGAATGGGGATGAGAATGTGATCGAAAAAGGCTCGGAACATCGAGTTCTGAAGCCCCTCGGCGGTGTAGAAGTGAAAACTCCACGCATTGTCGAACATGCCTATCAAAACTGACGCTACCAGGAACACACCGGCCAGGATCAGGGATAACCCCTTCTGGCCGGATGACACCATCGCCTGAATAACCATACCGATGGTGAGCATCACAGTGGCTACAAAAATGAAATACCAGCCCCAAGAGTCACCGTTCTGCGACGTAAACCCAAAGAGGATCATCACGAACAGGCCAAAAAGAGTTACGTATGAGTAACCCCAGTTTGCCTTCCTGGTCTTGATCTTATCAACTGACACCTTGTATAGCGACCATATTCCCAGAGCCAGGGCGAAAATGCCGATCACGAGAATCCAGTCCAGAAGGAATTCGTACACCCACTCGGATGTCTCATGGGGAACGAAATACTGAAAGACCATGAACAGGCCGAATATGAACACCAGAAACAGAGGAAACTGTCGTTTCATCTTACGCCTCCTCCTTCCTAATTGGCCACGTGGAACAGGTCAACAAACCATGTCCACTCGAGGTTTGCGAATATCAGCCCAATGACACTGAAAGCGACAACCAGGGCCTTGGCGTAATCCTGTGCTTTGAGTGAACCGAGCAATATCGGTTCCCGGCCGAGGTATGCGGACGCCGCATAGAGTTCCTCACCGATCAAAGTATAATCACAGGCTACGATGAAAAATGGTATCTGAGCAATCTCGTCGGTACCGGCAATCTGAATTGATCCGGCCAGTGCTCCTGTCTCGGCAAGAATCAGCGACTCAGCAAAAAACTTGCCCATGTATATGCAGGTAGCCGGCAATTCACGAAGCATGATACCATTGACGGCGGCCACATAAGCGAATTGCGACTGGGTGACAAAGAAGACGGTGTCCTCTTTGAAATCATCAGGACGACCTGCGTCGAGGTAGGAAGACTTGACGACCTCCTGTGCCACCGTCATGACAATCGGTTCGTATGTTGGCACAATCAGTGCCGTTTGGTATTCGGCTACACGCTTGGCCACTCGACCCAGAATGGTAAATGATGCAATAGTGGCCACATCAGCAGCTGAACCCAAACCCAGCACGTACAGGATAGGCCGTCCCATCTCAGTGGCACGGCCGATAGCGTCATCAACAGCTTCAATACCTGCCAACGGACGCACATACAGGTCAGTCCCCTTCTTGGCCAGGGTAACGAACAGCAAGGTAAAGAAACCGAATGCGAGAACTGCTACCAGCACCGGAGAACGATCCGTGTTGAACCACTGTCCGTAACACTGCACCGGGCCGTACACTTCCGAAGCTGTTCGCACGACAGGGTCAGCCGTCACAGCATCAACCCGGTAGTACAGGTCGGCATAATCGGGAATATAGTCAGCCGAAGTCGGTTCTTTCGTGCCGGTGTTCCCATACGCAGTCACCCCGGATGCAACAACACCGACCGAACGCCACTCCCCGTTCTGAGGATACTGCCCATGCGCTTGGGGAAGGTTATCGATGGCAGCATCGAAAGCCGCCTCCAGTAAATCCAGACGAGTCTCCATTTCGTCAGTGACGTCCTCCGCCGCAGCTATCTCAGCGCGAAGCCCCGACAGTTGGCCACGCAAACTATCCACGTGGTCCATAGCGAATGGGACCCAGCGGAAGATCTCATAGCTAATCACGTTGGCCAGCCCGGTGCTGTCATCAACGGACGCCTCCCAACTCAGGACAGTGGCATGACCGTGGTCATTGTCCTTGTCGGTGACACTCAGCGACGTAACCGGACCGGGCGGTGTGACCTCAGCCACCTCCACCGAATCCACTTCCGCCGGGGGGTCAGTTTGCGCCGGACTACTCACCCATGCAAGCAACACAACGACAATTACTAATTTCAACAAATGCCTCATAAATTCACCCTTCAGCTAATGGGCAAAAACTAAGTTATCAAACCTAACCAATCTTCAAACAGGAAAGTCAATCTACCAACCAGGAGCGAGATACGCCCCATTACTGTGTACCCAAACGAGGCACCGAATGTGATCATCAGCACCCAAATACCCACACGCGAGGCGCGACCGAATAACCCGGTGTGCTCCTTTGAAAAAAAGAAATACACCAGTCCACAGAACACGCCAATGAATATCACCCAGTTTGCCAGAAGTGCCACAAACTGACCGGAAGCGTCCAGACTGAAATTGGAGAAAAAGGCTCCTATCCCCTGCCACTGATGTGGTTCCTGGCCGAGCAGCGGCACAAACGTGGAAGAAACCTGAACGATAAAATCCGAACGCAGGTAACGAACAAAGTTCAGACCGGCCGTTGTACCAATAATCAAGGCCAGTGGCCAGCGCGACAACCATCCTCCCTTAGGGGAAAGTCGCATGAGCAACAACAGTCCGAGGATCACCGGGATCCAGTACAGGACTGTGTAAGAGAGATTGAGAAAGCCCAGATCATAACCGCCGGGCTGGTACGGTTGCATAAACCAGTTGGCCATACCTTCGGAGAGACGCGGCAACAGGTTGCCTACGATAGTGGTCCAGAATCCCTGGCACATCCAGAATGCCGCCGATACACCTACAAACAGGTGCTCGGCAAACTTGTAGTACGGATTATCTTTGTATAGGAACGAGTATATGGCCAACGTTAGGAAAGCCGCAACGGTGACCAGGAACGCATCAAGAGTGCCGCTATCAGATGTATCAGACAGAACTACTGCTTTGGCAACCCAACTCACAGCGAACAACACCACAACAATGGCAAACACAATCACGGCTGTGCGGCTCATGACTTGCCCCCCTTGCCACGACTCCGAAAATACACAATGTTTCCGATCACGATAAACGCCATGATAACAACATGAGCCAGCGTCTGCGGACCCATCATATCAATGCCCGGAGTGTCCATATCAGCAAATCGTTCGTGATGACTTGTCAATTCTTGTTCATACTCAGCGGCACCCTTTACCCCACCCAGAATACCGACAATCTGCTGCGGGTAGTAGGGATATAGCTGGGGGGCCACAACAGCCGCCACACCCACACCGACCGGAACGTCAGCGGGATCACCCACGAACAACACCCACTCCTTGGGGCCGGGTCTTCCACCGCCAAGAGCTATTATAAGATCGAGATCTGCGCAACTCTTGATATCTTTGAATATTTCAGTGGAATCCAGAGGGACACTATTGACGTCGGTGGGGAACATCTTCCTGAAATCAGACACGATAACATTGAGCACGCCCTCATTACCGGCCTTATACCCAATGTTGATGTAATCAACGCCATCAACAAGCTCTGGGAACTCAGGCAGGATCACGCGGCTCAGAGTTGTCGTCATCAACGATTGCCCGGTCGCCCAAAGCGACATGAAGACCACATTGTACCCATTGTTCAGACAATGCCGGGAGATAGCGTTAGCCATCGGTTGGACTTCGGGCGCCATCGCCGGATCAAAATCAAACGAAAGCAAGACGTTGGAACCGGGCGGCAGGTTTTCTATACGGTCAAACAGGGCTTCCACAACCGGCGTGGCTTTTTCTTGGAAAGTGATGCGGAAAATGACCGGTGCGGCTACCGAAAGGAATATGAACAGGAAGATGACCCGTCGGTCAACCTCGTGACCGCCAATCGATCTAATGAGCAACCAGAGCAGACCGCCAAAAATAAGTACCAATGAGATGATGATACCGATGTTATTCACGGTCACCTCCCAGGTACGAACGCTCGACACCCAGTATCAGACGTAGCGACGTGGCGATTACGCCCAAACTGATGCCAATCATAATGGCCCGCTGACCCGCCAGGTTCGGCGAGTTCATTATCCAGATAGCCAGGTTGGGAATCTGCGCGATTGAGAACCAATCAGGAATCCAACTGGTCAGCATGACACCCAACGGTGTTCTGCCGAGAAGGATGATAAACGCTGCAATCAGCAGCAGAGTGGCCTCGCGGTTCTTGGCACGGAAAGCCCTATATGATGCCGAGGCTACAAAGAACGCCAGCAGCGAATACATGGTCGACTGCAGGGGATTGATCACGTGGTCAAACATGACCTTGAACCAGGAGCCCTCGATATCAACAGCAGCCGCTATTCCGCCCGGGTTACCGATCTTGAACAGGCCGATGACCAGCATGAACATAAACCCGCCCACAGTCACAGCGGAGTAACCCCAGTCCTTTTTGCGGGTAGCCAGTTTCCCCACGTGAATCCGCAACAGGTTACCGCCACCGAGGAAAAA
>QNAF01000093.1 GCA_003641405.1 Candidatus Zixiibacteriota bacterium
GAAGTGTTTTATAATCGTCAACGCCGTCACTCGACCCTGGGCTACAAAAGCCCGATTGACTTCGAGCGACAGCAAGCACTATCTTCTTAACGTGTCCGTTTTATCGGGGGAAGATCAAATATCCTTCCGACCCCATACGATAGAAGTCCTCAAACTGTCTCCCTGGAATGTTATAGAGAAGCAGCCTGTTTGGATAAGCCGGATTTGACGCACGACCGTTTGTAGCAATCAACCAAGACCCGTCTGGTGTCACTGCGAAGTGCTGGATTGGAAAGAAATACGGCGTTACACTATCCACAAAGTACAGAGTTGACACAACATCCTCAATCTCATTGGCTTCGATATCGAATATCTTGAAATAGGACGGCGGCGGACGCCCCAGGGGGTCATATCCTGGGTTGCCATAGAACGCAAAGCGTCCGTCAGAGGTAACACCGATACTTCCCAGACCATTTGACAAATGATCGATGAATACAAAAGTATCGGCGGCAACATCGAATACTCGAAAGCTGTGACTGTAGGTGTCTGGAGAGAAATACATCAACAGTTTGGTCTCATCAGGTGTCGGAACCACATGCGCAAGATAACCTGACGTATCGTTCGAACGGGTTGCTTCGGGGGTGGAATCAGAGTAGGCAACCTGGTACATGTACCGCCCTTCCGGGCTACTTCCATTTGTACCCACACTGTAAAGTGTTCGACTGTCAGCTGAGAAGATTGGCTCGTGTACTATATCTGTGTCGTTAAAGACAACAGAGTAGTCGGTGGTGCTAAGAACATACAGATTATCGGCGCAGACGGCTATGAACTCATTGTTGGGTGATACTGCTACTCCAGGTGAAGAGTTTGTTGAGTATGGCAGCTCGGCAATCAAGTCCTGCGAATCAGCATCCACTACCGCTATTGACTGGCCTTGAACCATGTAGAGCAACTGTCCGTCTGCTGACACAACGATACCCTTGTACGGCTCATAGTCGGTGTCAAGTGTATCAAGTTGCCTGCTGATCGGATGATAAACATACAGACTCTTCGTAGTCACACATTTCCAGAAGTAGACCGAATAGTCCTTTGGCACTGTGGACTGTGTGGGTTTGTCGGCGTTACACCCACTGTTGCCCAGCCAGATTGCCCCAACAGCAAGAACGGTCAGACCGAAAACAAACCCTTTGAAATGTCTCATAACAAACTCCCCGTGGCCAATTGACCACAATTTAGTATATGTACATTACCCCCCCCCCCTCAATGAGTTGTCAAGCGGAAAAAGCAACTACAGAGATGTCCTCTGCCGTGAGAGTTATATCCTAAGCCCAATATACAGACATAAAATAACCCCGCACCGGGGGGAGGGAGAACGGTACGGGGTCGAATCGGCGGCAAGTTGCAGTGCAAGAAGGAAGCATCATCACCGCCAGTATTTGTTAAACAAACCTTATTTCAGGATTGTTTCCAGATTCCATGTAATTTACATACATTTTCCGTATAAGCAAGAGTTTCCTAATAAAAGCCAAGAAAAGCAGGGTCTTTCTTGGGAAACCGAGTGTTTAAGACATTAAGACTACCGGAGAGAAGATTGTACGTGGAGATTTCAGATGTTTGGGATAAACCCGGAGTTGTTTTCTGCCGATAATCTTAAAAGTATGAAATCTAAACGTAACTGCCTACAGATTATGGTGTTAATGCTCAGCATTTTCGCTGCGCTGGCGCTGATAACGGGTTGCAATAGCGATTCGCCCGTCAACCCGATTTTGCATGATGACTATCGGGTTCAAGGAATCATGGTAATGGATCGAAACTCCGACTCAGTCGTTGTTGCTGTTGCGTTCGAACGCAATGATACTACGTACGGGGGAGGTACAGTCAAGTTTGGTACAACTACCCTGTCTTTCAACGACTCTCTGTTCTCGGTTGATTCTGTGTTTTCGTACCACGATGACTCGTCCGCGATATTTGCGGGGGAGCAGTTTGCATTGAGGCTCGAAGATGACGGATGGCTGGTTGATACGTTTATTGTCAGTGCTGTAGACACCTTTTCTCTGACAGATGTCTTTGATCCGGTCAATCACATACTGCCGGGAGCAGCGCAGTTGTCGTTCGAATGGACGACCGCTCCTGGTGCCGAAGTGTACGTCGTAGCCGCGGTGCCTTCTGAGCAGGCATACACGGGGGCAGGATACAGTGCATTTGTGACCCTGATCGGCACTGCGGGGACGATTCCACCAGACGCATTTCTAATTCCCGGTACGAGCGAACCTGACACAGGCCTTTTCAATGTCTACGCCTATGCTGTCAATGGAGCGCCTGACAATGCTCTGGCAAGTGAGGTTCTTCCCGTCCCATTGCCGGGACAGCTTGATGATAACCTGTCCGGTCGTAATGCCGACGGGAGGTTTGGCACTGTCTCGGTGACGCTACTGGATACAGTTCGCGTGGTTGTGGAGTAGTGCTGCGCGGGTGGCTTTTCAATTGCCCACATTCATGGGTGAGCCTACATTCCTCTTATGTCTGATCTCAACGAGTTACTGGACCAGCTACGTAAGCTGGATACCGAGAGAGTCAATCCGGATACGGTAGACATCGATCGTCTCTCCTCGTTGGAAATCGTACGCAAAACAAGCAATCAGGATAACTCGGTAGCTGCAACGGTTGCAAAGGTGCTGGAGCCCATTTCTCAGGCAGCAGAAATCTTTGCGGAGACGCTCGCTCAGGACGGTCGGGTGTTCTACATCGGTGCCGGTACATCTGGTCGACTCGGTGTTCTTGATGCTGCCGAATGTCCCCCGACTTTTGGGACCGACCCTTCTCAGATCATCGGTGTGATTGCCGGAGGCAAAGAGGCCCTTGTGCTCTCCCGCGAGGGCGTGGAGGACGATGAAGTCGCGGCTGTTGAAGATCTCAAGAGACACAAGTTGAGCGCCGGTGATTTCCTGATTGGATTGACGGCTTCCAGAAGAACGCCGTATACGCTGGCCGGTTTGAAGTACGGACAGTCGCTGGGCTGCCGTACTGCTCTAATCGTGTGTAATAGAGGCATAGTGCTTCCAGTTACACCGGATATATTGATAGAACTCTCTGTCGGTCCCGAAGTAATTACGGGGTCTACGCGGATGAAATCCGGCACAGCTCAGAAAATGACGCTGAACATGATATCGACTACAGCCATGATACTTCTTGGGAAGACCTATGGTAATCTTATGGTCGATCTCCAGTCAAGATCCGACAAGCTGGCTGCACGTTCGCGCAGGATCCTGATGGAGCTTCTCGGGGTAACACTTATGGAGGCAGAAAAACTTCTGAGTGAATCCGGCGGCTCCGTGAAGCTGGCTATCACGATGGGAAAACTCAACTGTGATAAAGAGACGGCTATCGCCAGACTTAATCAGGTCGATGGTTTTATCTCCCGCTTGAAATGATCTGTTAGGGGCTATTCCCATACGTGCTGACTTTAGTCAGTAGAGACCTCAGAATATGTGTCCCCACCCGGCGTTCCGCCTTTGGCTTCACTCTGGGTGGGCTACCAGATACTGACTAAGTATGGGGCTGTCCCTTCCGGTTCGTAATTGACAGGGTGTACCTGTCGGTACAACTGATTATCCCTATTCCGCCTCACTCGTGACGGGATAACTAATTGCGACACAACGCGTTAATTTCGGCATCTCAATCCGGCACGGCACTTGTATGATTAGTCGGCATGATGATTACAAAACATCGAGAAAGACCACGAAAGGAGCAAACGGAATGTTGAAGCGCATTGTTGGATTGGCAGCTTTCTCCCTGCTTTTTCTTGCAGCAGGATGCTCGGAGAAATCAAGCCAACCGGAACTGACCGACACTCCGAATTTCACGGAGGAGTTCGGCGGATACACGGCAACTGATGAGACGGCGGGTTTTGGTGACCCTGAACTGGTCGCTACCGAAGCGGAAGAAGAAGAAATTGATGACGATATCGTTCTTCAACCGGAAGTCGTTAGCGTTATGACAAACCCTCGGTCGAGTTGGTTCCATCTCAGGGCAGTGTGGGGACAGCTCAGACTTAACCCGGACCAGACTGAGCTCACCGACTGGACCGGTCATCTCTCCCTGAACAGCGCCTCAGGAGCTGTTGTTGTTCGCAGGTTGATCAGATTCGAACCCGGTCAGGATCATCTTGTGCTGAGCCCGAGTCATGAGAGAGCGAGAGTAGACTGGGTATCCTTTACGAGCATACATAATGACGGCATTGCTGTCGACCTTATCGTCCCGCCCCTGCCACCGATCCTCGACACTACATGGAATGTGCCCGAAGAAGGTGACTCGACGATAGTTTCGATCGATACGATCGGCTACCAGCCAATCGAACTTACATTCGAGACGGGACCGTACACGTGCAGTTTCACACTCGAAGAACTGGCGACTCTGGACACTATTGTATTCGTTGATGAAGATTCCAATGCTGTCGCGTTACACGCCTACCAATGGCATCCAAACTCTTGCCCACGAGGTGTGTTGGCCGGACGCTGGGGCTATGACCAGAATGGCAATGGTGTTTTCGCTGGTCTGTGGCGTTCGCGGGCCGGTGTGGTTAGTGGCTATCTCAAAGGTCACTACGGTCTAAATGAGCAGGGAGAGAAGGTCTTCTTCGGCAAATGGATTGACCGGAACGGAAAATTCCAGGGGTTCTTGAGAGGTTTCTATGATCTCCATCCCCATTCCGAGGTGCAGAATTCGCTCTCAAAGTGCATCGGGTGGTTCGCAGGTAAGATTTTCAACGCTGACCGGAATGAGATTGGCGTACTTGGAGGACGTTGCGGAGCCACTCAGTCCTGGCCCGGCGGCTGGTTCCAGGGAAGATGGAAGACCTACTGCGCTGCGCTGCCGGAAATTGACAACGGGATAGGCAATCTCGACGACGGGTTCTAAAAACAAGCAACTGGTTATCCCTCTCTCAGCGGGTGTATAACATAACCAGACCGGCTGCTCCGAAAGGGGTAGCCGGTGTTTTTTTGCCATATCATAGAGACTGTTGAGAAACTGATTCCAAGGTGCCTGTTGAAAAAGTCTCGCTGGCCTGTTGAGTCAGGTCCTTTCCCGCTAAAGGCGGGATGAGACCTGACTCAGTTCTGTGACATGATGTAACGTGACAGGTCACTGCGTGTCGGGTCACAATCCCCCGCCCAGGCGGGGAATCAGGACCCGACGCAACACTGCCATCGGATCTGGCCACCTAATAGCTGAGCGCATCGCCGGTTTTCTATTTCCGTTGGCTATTGCAGTTCCTCTTCCAGGATAGCTATAATGGAATCAAGTTGCGCCTCAGGCGGTAGAAGTGGCAGCAGTTCTCGGAAAAGCTGTATGGCCTCTATCTTCTTGTTTCGATCGTTTTGTGCCGCCAGAGTCCGGGCTAGAGAATACCTGCTTACATCAAGCGCAGAGTCCGAATCTACCAGCGGTCGGAGAAGGGTCTCAGCAGCAATGTAGTCTCCAAGATCAGCAAGACATGTGGCTTTATTGCTGACTAGTTCGTTTCTGGGACCGATCAAGTCTATGGCACTGTCAATATAGGCGATAGAAACGTACAACGAGCCGCATTTGCTGGCAAGCCCTGAGAGTCTGATATACCAGTTCTCTTTCAGGGTGTCGGAGGCAATGGCCTTACGTCCCCAGTACAGTGCGTTAAGCGAAGAACCGTTTTCTTCCCATAATCTGCTTAGTTCGGCATTGTACGCCTCGTAGCCGTCACCAGATCTGGCCAACACGTAGGTAGCGTCGATAGCCTCCTGCCATCGGCCAAGGCCGGTGGCTATTACTCGAATGTGCTGGTTGATAGCCCGATCCTTTGGGTACAGTATGTCTGCCCGCCTGAAGTAGAAGATTGCTGAGTCATACAGGAAATCACGCTCGTAGGCAAGACCGGCATAATAAAGAAGATCCTTGTCTGATGGACTCAGTTGAAGTGCTTGAACCAGTAGATCTCTGGCTCTGGAGTAGTCCTCTTCAAAGAACGCCTCTTTCCCGGCCGCCCGGAGTTCTTCAGCGGATTCACCCTCACAGCCACCAAGGACAACAAGCAATGTCAGTAACAGTGATAATACGCATACATATCTGATCATGATCGCTCCGTTTCTTGACGGTAAATATAGTGAAACAGCCGTATCTATTCAAGTCCACGATGAATATCTGCATCTGAGTTTTCGACCGCTGGTCCTCTGGTTGACAAGTGGACTCAATCGATTAGATTGCGGCGTGATTAATTCTGACCGGTACTCGATGGCTGCCCACGTACTGGCTCTCTGCCGGTATAGTGACGTATCGCCTCGTTTGTTTGAGGCATTGATACGCCGTTTCGAGAGCCTTGAGGATGTTTTCAGAGCGGAGATAGCAGAACTGCTCGATATCGAGGGAGTCTCAGAACAGGCAGCGGAAGTTCTTGCCGAGGCCCCCGGTCGCCTCCCGGAAGCCGAAACGTTCGTCAAGTCCATATCAGAACGGGAGATCGGGCTGTGTACGCGTTTTGACAAGGAATACTCAAACTTGCTCTTAGAGTTGCATGACCCCCCGCCTCTCCTGTACGTGAGGGGTAAGCTGCCGGATCATCACCGAAAAACTGTCTGCCTTGTCGGGGCCAGAAATGCAACAAGTGATGGCCAGAAATTGACATCTGTTCTGGCAAAGGCTTTTGCCGGTGCCGGTGTGCAGATAGTATCGTCCCTGGACGGCGGAGCCGCTGCGGTCGCCCATCTGGCTTGCAAGACGGCGGGCGGAGTTTCGTTTGCCATCACTAATGCCGGGTTCGACCAGTGTTTGAATCCCGAGATAATGCCTCTGGCCATAGATATTGCCGGAACCGGGGGCATAATAAGTGAGTATTCACCGGAGGCAACGATCACAGAACAAACCGAGAGTCAGACGAGTCGCCTTCTTGCCGGTTTGTGTCATGGTGTTGTTATCACCGAAGCATACTCGGATTCGACTGAGATGCTGGATCTCATGAAGGCGTGTGCCGAAGTCGGTAAACTCGTTTTCTTTGTGGTTGATCCAGACGTTGGGGCACTTGCAGACGAAAAGAGTTTAGCTCATGCACTAAGCAACGGTGCGGTTCTTCTCGAAGGGCTTGACAAGGTCAACGATATTGTCAAATCGTTGGTTTGAGTATCCGGCAATGGATGATTCCTACCTGACTATCAAGCGACCATCGCGATCTGAGATCAAAGTCAAGGGGTCGCGTTTCATCGGCGAGACGCTGGTCGTTTCAACTGTTGATGATGCCCTGGCCAGGCTGGCAGACGTGCGCAAGCGAGAATACCAGGCGACACACCACTGTTTTGCATACATTGTGGGACTGCCGGGCAATCAGTCATTCAAGTACTCCGATGACGGCGAGCCAAACGGCACTGCCGGTAAACCGATTTACGATGTGGTTGCCGGTCAGGGTGTAACTAATATACTGTGCGTCATTACACGGTACTTTGGTGGCACCAAATTGGGAACGGGAGGACTGGTCAGGGCCTACGGCGAAGCGGCCCGACAGGTCATGGAGATGTCCGGCATGACTGAGCACTATGTCACCTGTGAATTTCTCTTCAAGCTGGTTTTCCCTATCTATGACCGTTGGCTGAAAGTTGTACATGAGTTAGAAGCGACTGTCGTGAAGTCGGATTTTTCGGATTCTGTGAGCATGCGGATCAGGATTCGCACTGGCAGAGTCGATCGTCTGCTGGATGCGTTTACAGAGATAACATCGGGAAGCGGTACTGTTGAAAAGATATCGGACAACCAAACGGATTGACTGTCTTGGGTTAGGCATAACACCTCTGGACATGCTGTTCGAGGTCGAGAAATATCCCAAAGCCGGTTCAAAGATCGATGGTGTCGGCCTGACAGTACAGGGAGGCGGTCCCGTTCCAAACGTTATGATCGGTCTGAAGCGCCTGGGGTACAGAAGCGCTTTGATTACCGCGATGGCGGACGACATGGTCGGTCATCTTGGTGTCAAGGAACTGAAGGCCGAAGGTGTTGATGTCAGACATATCGTGTACAAACGAGGGACATCAGACACAGACGTCGGTATTATCGAACGCGGTTCCGGCCGTCGCACGATGGTGCTGAATCGCGTAATCCACGTGTCTCCACGAGATGTGGTTGTCTCCCGCTATCCAATTCCACGAGTGATCCACCTCGACGGACGCGACCTGGATGCCTGCGCTAAACTGGCCCGCTGGGGACACAGAGCAGGTGCTGTCATCTGTTTCGATGTCGGTTCCGTGCGCAATGATGTCTCCCCCATATTCGGATTGATCGACCATCTCGTCGTTGCTGACAGTTACGCGCTGTCATTCATGGGCGCCAGAACCGCAAGAAAGGCAATTGAGAAGCTACAGAACTACTGTCCCGGCACTGTAGTTGTGACCGAGGGACTTAAAGGCTCCGTCGGTTGCGAGAGCGGTCAGTTTGTACGTGTACCGGCCTTCAAAGTTCACAGCGTTGACGGAACGGGCGCCGGTGATGCTTTCCACACAGGCTATATCTACGGGTTGCTGAACGGCTTCGACTTAGCGGAGCGTCTTGAGTTTGGAGCTGCTATTGCGGCTCTCAAATGTACCCAGATGGGCGCTCGGACCGGTCTCCCTACACTAAGCCAGGCACAACACTTCCTGCAGAACCGACCGAGGCGTTATGCTTGAAACACTGGTCGATATCGATACTGCCGTCTTTCTTTTTCTAAATGTTACGCTGGCCAATCCCGTGACGAACCTGATAATGCCGATTGTCACTTCCGACAATCTCTTAAGAGTGCTGTACGCAATCGCCGTGGTGCTTTTGTTATGGAAGGGTGATACCAAACTTCGGTGGATAGTCCTGTTCTCTGCATTAACGCTGCTCCTGACTGACCAGCTATCCAGTAGCGTGTTCAAGTCACTGTTTGATCGTCCCCGACCCTGCCACGTTCTGCCTGATATCAATTTGCTTGTCAATTGCGGTTCCGGCATGGCATTTCCGTCTTCGCACGCAGCCAACGCTTTTGGGC
>QNAF01000094.1 GCA_003641405.1 Candidatus Zixiibacteriota bacterium
GCTGAGTGGAATGCCCTCAAGTTTTTCAACAATACGGGCGAGTTCATCACTCCCGCCCAATACAAGAAGCTCAACGCTATTTTTGAATCGGGTCGGTTTGCATACAAGCCGGTGCAGGAGCTTGGCTGTATTCAGTACGATGATCGCTGGATCGAAAGGCACATAAAGAAGACGATGGCCATGAAACCACTTGCCAGACCGGCAATCAAAAGAGCCGGATTTAAGGTCGTGGTGGATGCCATCAATGGTGCCGGATCGGTTGCCCTGCCATTGCTGCTGAGCAAGCTGGGCGTCGATGTTGTCGAACTCAACTGCAAAGGTGACGGGGATTTCGTACATGAACCCGAGCCCACCCCCAGGAACCTTGGGCAACTCTGCCGGGCTGTGAAGAAGCACAAAGCTGACCTCGGCATGGCGTGCGATCCGGATGCGGACCGACTGGCTCTCGTGGATGAGAACGGTCAGGCTATCAGCGAAGAGCTGACTCTGACGATTGCAGTTGCGGAAGTTCTCAGCAGGCAGCGTGGAACCACTGTGATCAACTTGTCGACTTCCAGAACCACAGCCGATGTAGCTAAAGCCATGAATTCCCGTGTCTATTACTCCAAGGTTGGTGAGGCGAACGTGGTAGCCATGATGCACAAGAAGAACGCTCTAATCGGGGGTGAGGGCAACGGTGGGGTGATATACCCTCAATTTCACGCGGGCCGGGACTCATTGGTGGCGGCGGCGCTGGTTCTATCGGCGCTGGCAAGGCGCAAGGTAACTCTCTCGGGCCTTGTGGAAACTTTCCCATGTTACTATAATATAAAGTCCAAAGGTTCTCTCCCGGATGACTTCGATTCGAGATTGCAACGATTTGAGAAAGATACCCCGAAGATACTGGGAAAGACCAGAATCGATCGTCGTGACGGTTTGAGGTTCGATTTTGAGCATGGTTGGTTGCAGTTGCGCAGATCTAATACCGAACCGATCTTTCGGCTGCTCGTAGAAACCAACAGCAGCCAACTGACCAGCGATCTGAAAAGCAAGGTAATGCGGTACTTCAAGTAAAGGTGGATGAGTAGAATGTGCGGTATTGTAGGATATGTAGGAAAGCGCAAGGCCAGGGACATCCTCATCAGCGGACTCAAGCGACTTGAATATCGTGGGTACGATTCGGCAGGTATCGCGTTGTTGGCGGATGACGACCTCATGGTCTCCAAGGCGGTCGGCAAGATCAGCCAGATGGAACTCGCCCTCAGCGAGGCGGAGCGTGAGTCAATCTGTGGCATTGCACACACTCGATGGGCTACGCACGGGGCGCCCAATGAAGTCAATGCCCACCCACACACTGATAGCGCCAATGAGATTGCACTTGTTCATAACGGGATTATCGAGAATTACCGTACTTTGAGGGAGTTTCTGGTACGCAAGGGTGTGACCATGCGGACGCAAACCGATACCGAAGTTCTCGTTCACCTGGTTTCCTTGAACTACCGGGGTTCTCTTACTGAAGCTGTTCGGGATGCGCTGACCCAGGTAGAGGGTACATACGGTATTGCCGTTGTCTCGTCCAAACATGCCGGTGAAATTGTGGCAGCACGAATGGGATCACCGCTCGTGGTAGGTATTGGTGACGATGAGAACTTTGTGGCTTCCGATGTTTCCGCGATGCTGGAGCACACAAATCGTGTGGTTTATCTTGAGGATGGTGAAATTGTCACTATCACTCCCGATAACTATCGTATCTCCACGATTCAGAATGTGGAGATTTCTCACAAAGCACAGGAAATCAGCTGGACGCTCGATCAAATTGAGAAGGAAGGGTATGACCATTTCATGCTCAAAGAGATCCACGAGCAACCGGACACCGTTCGCAATGCGATGCGCGGTCGCCTCAATATCGAAGAGGGTATTGCGCGTCTTAACGGCCTGAACATGCAATACGAAGAATTACGTCGTATCAATCGTATTCTCATTACTGCTTGCGGTACTTCGTGGCACTCAGCGTTGATTGGGAAATACTTGATAGAGGAAATCGCCCGTGTCTCAACGGAAGTCGAATATGCTTCGGAGTTTCGCTACCGCTCACCAATCATCGATGACAACACAGTGTTGGTTGGAATCAGTCAGTCGGGCGAAACAGCGGACACGCTGGCGGCTATGCGAGAAGCCAAAAAGCGCGGAGACATGGTACTTGGGCTGGTCAATGTGGTCGGTTCAACTATCGCCCGTGAGACCGATGGTGGCGTCTACCTTCACGCGGGGCCGGAAATCGGGGTAGCCTCTACCAAGGCATTCACGGCCCAGGTTGCAGTGCTTTCGCTGATAGCTAACATTTTAGGACGGATGCGTCAGAGCTCAGTACAGTTCGGCCAGGAAATGCTCCAGGCTTTGCAGCGAATCCCTGAGCAGATTGAACAGATTCTTGCCAATGAAGACCCTATCAAACGGATTGCCCGCACGTATCACAAGGCCAACAATTTCCTGTATCTTGGTCGCGGGATCAATTTCCCGGTCGCACTCGAAGGTGCTCTCAAGCTCAAAGAGATATCGTACATCCATGCCGAAGGCTACCCGGCAGCGGAGATGAAACATGGTCCTATTGCGCTAATCGATGAGAACATGCCCGTGGTAGTAATTGCGCTACGCGACTCAGTATATGATAAGGTGATGTTGAATATCTCCGAAGTCCGGGCACGCAACGGTCAGGTAATCGCGATTGCCACCGAAGGAGATACCGAAATTGCCGATCGCGTCAACCATGTCATCTACATTCCGCAGACTTATCGCCTGCTGACACCGCTGCTGTCAGTGATACCGCTGCAACTACTGGCTTATCATATTGCCGTCATGCGCGGCTGTCATGTCGATCAGCCCCGCAACCTGGCCAAGTCCGTGACGGTAGAGCAGGGACCTGTTGATAAAGTTCTCTCCCTGAGTTGAGTCAGGACCCGACACAACGCTGTGATGGGGTTCTTCAACAGGCCGAATAGGCACCTACAACTCAGGTCGAAACCATCGTAATTTCTACATATTTTCGGTAATTTTCTCTATCCGCCCAACAAAAACTGCCATAACGGCAGTATATGACAAAATAATCACAAAATCACAACTTTTTCAATGGAACCTCTTGACAAAGCTGCCGTTATAATGGATATTAGCTGTTATTAGCACTCGTCATTAGTGAGTGCTAATTATGCAAAAGGAAAGAAAACAAATGAAGTGTTCAATTTATAACCAGCTTTCTGTAACAGGAGGTTCATCATGCAGGTAAAACCACTTGCTGATCGAGTCGTAGTTAAGCCGCTCGAAGAAATCGAAACCAAAAAGGGTGGCATCATCATTCCGGATACCGCCAAAGAGAAGCCGATGCAGGGCGAGATTTTGGAAGTCGGCCCCGGTCGTATGACTGACGAGGGCAAGAGTATTTCCATGCAGGTCACCAAGGGAGACAAGGTGCTCTATGGTAAGTACACTGGCACCGAGGTCTCGATTGATGGCGATGAGTATCTCATCATGCGCGAGTCCGACATCTTCGCGGTTATCGTAAACAGCTAACATTTTTCGCAGGAGAACAAAATAATGGCGAAGCAGATAGAATTTGATGTTGATGCTCGCAGCAAGCTTATGGTTGGCATCGACAAGCTGGCCGACGCTGTGAAGGTCACTCTCGGTCCGCGCGGCCGGAACGTGGCAATCGACAGGAAGTTCGGCTCCCCCACTATCACCAAAGACGGTGTAACCGTGGCCAAGGAGATCGAGCTGGAAAACAGTTTTGAGAATATGGGTGCGCAGATGGTCAAGGAAGTTGCCTCCAAGACTTCCGACGATGCCGGTGACGGCACCACCACCGCTACCCTGATGGCCCAGGCGATTTACCGCGAGGGTCTCAAGAGTGTGATCGCCGGTAACAACCCGATGTCAATAAAGCGCGGCATCGACCAAGCTGTGAGCGTTGTCACTGAAGAGATCAAGAAGATGTCCAAGCCGGTTTCCGGTAAGGAAGAGATCTCGCAGATTGGCACCATCTCTGCCAACAACGACAAGCAGATCGGCGACCTCATTGCCGAAGCGATGGAAAAGGTCGGCAAGGACGGCGTTATCACGGTTGAAGAGGCCAAGACTGCTGACACGACTCTTGAAGTTGTCGAAGGTATGCAGTTTGACCGCGGCTATGTCTCACCGTATTTCGTGACTGATCCGGACGGCATGGAAGCCGTGCTTGAGGATCCGATGATCCTTATCTACGACAAGAAGATCACCAACATGAAGGACCTTCTGCCGCTGCTGGAGAAGGTTGCCCAATCCGGTAAGCCTCTGATGATTATCTCCGAGGATATCGAGGGTGAAGCCCTGGCTACGCTGGTAGTCAACAAACTTCGCGGTACTCTCAAAGTTGCCGCCGTCAAGGCTCCGGGCTTTGGTGATCGTCGCAAGGCCATGCTTGAAGATATAGCCACCCTCACAGGCGCCAAGGTTATCTCCGAGGAGTTGGGCTTCAAGCTGGAGAACGCCGTGATGGCTGATCTCGGAACCGCCAAGAAGATCACTATAGACAAGGACAATACGACCATCGTTGAAGGCGCCGGTAAGACTGACGACATCAAGGGTCGTATCGGCCAGATTCGCAAGCAGATTGATGACACGAGTTCCGACTACGATCGCGAAAAGCTGCAGGAACGCCTGGCCAAGCTGGCTGGTGGTGTGGCCGTGATCAATGTTGGTGCTGCTACCGAGACCGAGATGAAAGAGAAGAAGGCTCGTGTTGAGGATGCGTTGCACGCTACTCGCGCGGCTGTCGAAGAAGGCATTGTGCCGGGCGGCGGCGTTGCCATGCTTCGCACTATGAAGAGTCTCGACGGTATCAAGCTGGACGACGAAGAGATGGTCGGCGTGAAGATCATCCGTCGCGCACTTGAAGAGCCGATTCGTCAGATCGCCCAGAACTCCGGCGTAGAGGGTTCGATTGTGGTCAACGAAGTGGCCTCTAAAGAGGGTGCTTTTGGCTACAACGCCATGACTCAGACGTATGAAGACCTTCTCAAAGCCGGCGTGATTGACCCCACCAAGGTCACTCGCACCGCACTGGAGAACGCGGCTTCAATCGCCGGGTTGCTGTTGACGACCGAAGCGGTTGTCTGTGATAAGCCGGAACCGAAGTCCGGCGCTCCCGCCATGGATCCCGGTATGGGTGGCATGGGCGGCATGGGCGGTGGTATGGGCGGAATGTACTAAGCCCACGCTTCCAAACTTACGCGTACAAAAAGCCCCGGTCGGAAACGGCCGGGGCTTTTTCTATGTTGATAGGGTAGAATTTGCAAGACAATCCTACAGTTGGCGGTAACCAATAGGTTCCACGTCACCGCCGCCACCAGATTCAATGTTAGCCAGAGTGCGGTCATAGTGGAACAATGCACTGTTGTGAGCAACGATATCCTCTGCAATGATCGAGCCGAAGAACTGGCCGGAGTTTCTCAGATCAGCATCACCATTGGGCGAATAGAACACTGCTGCAACATCACCACTGTTCTTGAGTACAAAGTCTCCCTGTGAGTAGATTTGCAGACTTCCGGGTGTACCTCCACTATTCATTTCGGAAGAGTTCTTCATCTCGATGTCACCGGTTATGTAGATTTTGACTTCGGCTCCCGGTGCAACGCTGAGAGAGGCCGAGTTTTTGAGGATCATGCTGGAGAAGAAATACGTTCCGGAGGCAAGCACGACGTTTCCTGTACTCAGAAAGGTATTAGTGGCAACGTTATAGGAATAGCTTCCGGACAGTCCGGCCGGTGCCGAGTTGTTGGCCTGTGCCGCAGTGAATTCTGAAGCCGGTACAGCCGGTACCTCCTGTGCTTCGGCAGCATCTGTTGTTGTACCAGTAACAGTAGCGCCCCAGTGAACATTGGTTCCACCGGTCAGGGAACTGGCAACATCACCGCCAATGAACGCGCCATTGGCTACGTCTATCGTACCATTAGAGCCGACGTCACCTTCTGACGTCAGGACCGTTGCGGCGTATGTTCCGGAGTCTGAGCAATACGAATCAGTATTGAAGCTGTTCCTGATATCCATAGATTTGTCGGCAAACATGGCGTGTTTGAACGGATGGAATATGTCCGGTGCCAGGGTGAGTTCAACGATTGCCCGGCAGCCATCAGCTTCACCGGTGGAAGTAATGACGACGGTGTCAAGCAGGGCGGGATTTGTCGAGGAGTCCGTCCTGATCACCGAGTAGGTGCCACCGCCAAAGGACTCGTCAGTGAATCCGGTATTCCATGTTGAATCTGCTTTGATCTTGGTGAATGCTCTCCAGGCTCCGGCTTCAGCAACGTAGAAAGCCTGTTCAGTATATGATTGATTGAAGGACATATCAGTGTCTGTTACTGAATTGTTGACGGCCGCCACCCCCACAAGGAAGAGCATCAAGCTCATCGCCATGGCTATTAAGAGGGCACTTCCTTTTTCGTTTTTGATGATTCTCATTGTCAGTGCACTCCATATCTAAAGATTGAGGTTTTTCAGGCTAACACGCTGTGTGTACGTCTTTGTCCTGATGCCTTGATTTAGGTCGTAGTCCGGATCAGTTCGTACAGCACGGACTTCCAGCGAGATTTCAATTGTCTTCGCAGAAGGTACAGTGAATGAGATATCCGTGATGTAATCAGCAAACTCAACCGGAGCACCGCTGTTTATTCTCCTTGCCAGCTTCTTTGGTGTCAGATCGTCCGGCAGACCACACTGAAGATAGTCAACCAGATAATACAGGACCGTATCAACAGGTTGAGTTTCATTAAAGAAGACATAGAGGCTGTCTCCGTTGATTACATAGGGGACATGAGAGCCAATCTTGAAACCTGCGTTGCGGGTTGTCCTGGCAAGTTCATCAAGGACATTTCTGGAATTTTGCTGCATGTCGGATATGTCTTCCTGGAGCAATGTCTGACTATGCATGTTTGTATAGAATGAAAGTCCGGCAGCCATCAATACGCCTGTAAGGGCTGTGGCCACCATCAACTCCAGTAGAGTTGTTCCCCGTGAATTATTCAGGTACTTCATAATGCTGGTTCCATTCATGCTCAGAAGTTCGGAATGTAGGTAGAGAAAGTTCGTGAATGAGGCGTATTCTCATTGTCTGTCCACGTTACCAGTACATCTATCTGGCACAGGCCACCCGGCACAGTTGTGTCGGAAACACTGTCAAATACACTCGTAATTCGCGCGAAGCGGCTATTCAATGCCGATTCGCTCAACTGAAGCGGAAGAGTCGGGAGGGAGTCCAACCCCTGATAGTACTCTATCTGCTCTTTTATCAGATTAGCTGCCACGGAGTTGTCTCGGGAGGTCACGTTGCCACCAATGGACGTGGCAATCAAAACAGTCATTCCCAAAACACCGATCGTGATCATAAGCAGGCTTACCAGAACCTCAAGGAGGCTGGAACCGTCTTCATTATGTACTTTGTTTAATGTCATTTCCCCTAGCTCCTTTCGTATTCTGAAGTATGTCAGGTACAAACTCGGTGCCTTCCATTAGGTCAATTATTGCACAGGTCCTGGGATTGTAACGTATTGTGACGCAGCTCATTACGGGGGCGTCAGTGTAATATGCAGATTATGAACAGCTATCCTGTTCAATAAAACAGTGGGAGGTTCCCCCATAGTATTGGACATTATCCATGTTTGCTGTGGTTGGCTTTTCGGTTGGCGTGCTGGTTGACACCACGTTGGTTTTCCACCTATCTTGCAGTTATGAGTAACCCTGACGAGTTTTTGTCTGTTCTGAGATCCGAGTTTCCGGATGATCGAGTTACGTTCCAGAAGACCGTGGTGACTTTCCACCCGGAATCTGCAGCCGAAACAGCGTTGTTTTTTAAGCTGCTGAATAAGCACGGCCAGAAGGCGTTTATTTCAGGCTTTGGTAACAATGTCAGTCCGCCGTCCGAAGTGCTTACCGCTATGTTTGTCATTAGCACTGACCGGTTGAATGAGCTGCACGAAGTCACTGCCAGGAATCTCTTTGTCAAGGCAGGGGCTGGTTTTCCGTTGAAGGAGATAAACTCCAGAGTACGCTCGGAAGGTTTGTTCTTTCCGCATGCAGCGCTTCCATATGTAGGGTCGGTTGGCGGTGCGGTGAGCATCAATCTGAGCGCAGTACTAAACGGACATGACCTTCCGATCAAGAAGTATTTCATCCAGGCCGAGATAGTCACACCGGAAGGGGAGATTATCAATCCCGGTTCTGTTTGTTTCAAGTCAGTATCAGGTTATGACGTGGTGAAGATATTCGCGCCTTCCTGGGGTTTGCTTGGTCTTATCATCAGTGCCACATTTCGGGTTCTGCCACTGACGGCAATTGACGAGTACGAGGGCATGAAAATGCAAGCAGTGGACAGGGACAGATTCTTGAATGGTCTTGACGAATCGAATCAGGAGACAGACGCCGTCTACTCCCGCAAAATCAAGAGCAAGTTCGATCCAAACGGAGTGTTGCCGGTTATATAGGATGTCGGGTTTCTTACGCAGGCGGGAGATTTTCGGAACCCTACTTACAGGTCTGAAACAATTTCGAGCGGTGGCTGTTACATACAACAGGCTGGAGAAGTTAAAGAGAGGAAACTGACAACATGATCAAAGCCCCGGAACATTCCAACGTAGCAGTACTGGGTGCTTCTCCAAAAGAGGAGCGCTACTCGTTCCAGGCGGTACGGATGCTCAAAGAGCATGGTCACAGTCCGATTCCAATCCACCCGGCCGGCCACACAGTTGACGGCGTACCTGGTCTCAAGTCGCTCGGGGAGATATCCCAGTCAGTTGATACGCTGACTGTTTATGTTAGTTCAAAGATCTCGGATGGGGAACTGGATGCCGTTCTTACACTAAAACCGCGCCGCGTGGTATTCAATCCGGGGGCCGAGAACGATGCACTGGGGGAGAAGCTTCAATCAGCCGGGATTGAAGTTGTGCAGGCATGTACGCTGGTGATGTTAAGGAC
>QNAF01000095.1 GCA_003641405.1 Candidatus Zixiibacteriota bacterium
ACAGCAAATATACGACGCTCGGGACAAGGTCCTGCCGGCCCTTGTGCATATTCAGCCGGTCATCAAGGACTATCGCACGGGTGAACTGAAGAAACAGGCCATAATTGGCTCTGGTGTGATTTTCCACTCTGACGGGTATGTGTTGACAAATTATCACGTAGCCGGAAAGGCTGTTCGAATTATCTGTACTCTTCACGACAAGGAACAGGTTCCGGCTGAGTATGTTGGCGGTGATCCATCAACTGATATTGCCGTACTCAAACTGCAGCTCAATGATTATCACGGTGAGATAATTACGGCAGAACTCGGCGATTCCGACGTTCTGCAGGTTGGGCAACATGTGATGGCGATGGGTTCCCCTCTGGCTCTGGCTCGCTCGGTTTCCTACGGGGTCATCTCTACCAAGGATCGCTATTTTTCAAGCGACTACCGGTTACCAAGCGGTGAACAAACCGGGCGATACAATCTCTGGATTCAAACCGATGCTGCCATCAACTCCGGTAACTCCGGAGGACCGTTGGTTGATCTGTCTGGTCGGGTGGTAGGAATAAACAGCCGGGCAACATTCCTTGCCAATAATTTAGGATTCGCCATTCCGATCAATATGGCAAAAGAAGTGGCGGCTGCCATTCTCACTGATGGTGAGATGACGAGAAGTTGGATCGGAGTCCATGCACAGGCTTTGCAGGAGCTTGAGAGTTATTTCGGTACCGATCTTAACGCCGGCGTGTTGATTGCCTCGGTTGATCCCGGTTCACCTGCGGAAGTTGCATTTCTGGCAGCGGGAGACGTGATTCTTGAGATTGATGGTGAGTCTGTTTCTGCTCGATTTCTTGAGGAGTTACCCGCTTTCTACAGGGAAATAGCATCGCGTTCTCCCGGAAGTGAAATGAGTCTCAAGGTTTTGCGAGATGACCAGGAGTATGTCTTGAACGTAACTACCAGAGCTCTCGGTGCTCTGCTGGGAGAGGATTCCGAGTGCCCGGAATGGGGGTTCACAGTCAAGGCAATCACGAAACACATGAGCATTGCCCATCAACTCCGGGATACACTCGGCGTTTTTGTCGTTGGTGTCAAGCGGGTTGGCCCCGCGGATCTCGGTGGCCTTCGGCCCGGGGACGTTGTTAGAAGTATCAACCGGGAGTTATGTGATGACTTGGCCGGGTTTGTTGGTATGTACAATCGATTGGTTGTCGAAAGCGCCGACAAAGTCATGTTGTCTGTCATGCGTGGCGGTGCCACACGTCTTGTCGTACTGAACATTCACCGGGAGAAGGAGGAGGAATCAATTGATGATTAGCAGGCTTTTACACTCCAGGATGTTCATTAGCACGTTTAGCTGTTTCGTGGTTTTTGCCCTGACCTGCATACCGGCTCAGTCCCAGGACCATGATTTCAAACGCTTAGAGAAGATGGTCCGTGAATATACCGTGATCCTTAATATGGAAGTCGAATACTCGTTTGGGATGCAGACCAGTGAACAGGAACAACGACTGCTGGGTACGGTTGTCTCCAAGGACGGCTTGATTGTATTCGACGGCAGTTTCCTTCAGGATCAGGGTGAGATGATGCCGATGATGAACATGTCATTCCGGATCACTCCCAAAAGAGTAGAAGCAGTTTCTCTGGAAGGGGAGACGTACGATGCTGAATATGTAGGGGTCGATCAGTATACCGGTCTTGGATTCGCACGCATCAAAGAGTACGACAGCAAAACGTTCAAGGCAGTCAAGTTCACTACCGAGCGAAGATTCAAGGTTGGCGAATACCTGGCGTTGCATTATCTGTTGCCGGAGTTTGTTAAGCCATTGCTCGCTGCCGACCTGGGCATGGTTTCAGCACTGGTTACCGTTCCGGAAGAATTTGCCCTGACAGTGGGGTTTGGTTCCCTGGAAATGGGCTCGGTTCTTTTCGATAAGAAACTGAATCCGGTTGGTGTTCTTGGAGCACTATCCAATCCATCGTCTGATGGAGCAGATCATTCTAGTTTTATGGGTTCGTTCGGAGAGTCCGGGATGCTCCTGTTGGGTGTTATCACTGGAGAGAAAATTGCTGAACTGGTAGCCAAGCCTCCGGAAAAAGGAAAGATCGACAGAGCCTGGCTGGGGATCAATCTTCAGGCACTCACTTCTGATATTGCAGAGTTCCTTGCCGCTGACGTACCTGGTGGCATAATTGTCAACGATGTTGTGGCTGGCTCACCAGCCGAGGAATGCGGATTACTTGTCGGTGACGTCATTTATGAAATCAACGGCAATCCAATTGAGATTGACCGCGAAGAGGAACTATCGATATTCCGTCGCAAGATCGTTAATCTTGGAACAGGAACATCCGTTGAGTTCTCTGTCCTTCGTCCCGGAACTGACAATGTCGATACGCTCAGGTTGCTCGCAGTGCTTACGACTGCCCCGTTGGCTGCGGCAGATGCTGAAGAATACGAAGTGAAGGATCTGGAATTCGATGTTCGTGATCTCGTTTTCGCAGACTATACAAACTTCAACGTCGATCAGGGTGACCTAAGCGGTGTTGTTGTTTCGGAGCTCCAGCGTGGCGGTCCTGCTGAAGTCGGTGGTCTCAGGCTGTTTGATGTTATCCAACAGATAAACGGCAATACCATTGCTTCGGTAACCGAACTGGAGATTGCAATTGAAACTGTTAGAACGGACGGTCAGTCCGAGATTATCCTATTCGTCTGGCGATTTGGAAAGACGGTGTTCGTTAACATCAAGACGGACTGGTAGAGTTCTCATACCCGATCGCCAACAGCACTCGTTGAATAATCGCATAGTAGCGTTGTGTCGGGTCCTGATTTCCCGCCCAGGCGGGAAAGGACCTGACTCAACTTAGGGAGAAGACTTCTTCAATAAGTCCCAACAGATCAGGTTACATTCATAGACACTCCCAACAGTTGAGGTGCCTCTTAACAGAGAGGCACCCCCCTCCAATACTTGCACTGAATTGCCCACAGGGAAAAACTCTGCCTATCGTTTTGCGGAACGATCGGTTTGTGGGTAGTCTTACGCCGTTTGACTTCAACAGGTCGCCCCGCGTAACCTGTGAGATTACTTCGACTTAACCGACCTGGCAGGTGTAGAACAGATCGATAGCTCGATTGATCTGGCCACAGCGATTTGCGGCACACCGTTTGCCCAAACTCGCAGAGCCCGGCGCTATTTGCATGTTGTCGGTCGTTTGTGGAAAGATTGGGAAGTTTGGTAGATTGGAAGGTTATTGATATGAAGACATCCTTTCTCGTTTTGTTCAGTCTCACGTTGTTGCTCAGCGTGAATGTCTCGGCGGCTGATCCTGCGGACTACACGGGGCTAGTTACTATCGATTCCGCTGAAGTGCGTCCGGGGGACCACTTTGGTGTGAAAATCTGGTTACGGGATAACAATATCGATATCTCAGCCATGGCAATTCCCCTTGAGTTCTCGAGCCCGTTTCTGAGTCTTGATTCGGTCTCGCTTACCAGTTCGATCTGGGGCAGCGAGTTTGAAGCATACACTTATATCGACCCAATCGAGCAGACGGCTCAGATTACCGTGCTGCCGGCAGTACTTGAATCACCCTTGCCGTATTTGTCCTTCGTTGACGCGGTAGTGGCTGAGTTGTTCTTCAGTCTGTCGCCTTCGGCGGTGCCCCATCACGTGACCATTGATTCGGTATACTTTGATACCGTTGTGGCGGGAGGCGTCCACATAACAACTCAGGTCAGCATTTCGGACAACACAGGTATCGGAATCTTTCTCCCAGGTTTTATTCCCGGAGACATTGAGGTGCTTACACCAACGTCAGTTGATGATCTAACCGAAGGATCGACTCTGCCGACCGAGTTGGAGTTGACACAGAACTACCCCAACCCGTTCAACCCCACCACTACAATTGCGTTTACTCTGCCACAGGCAGGTCAAGTCAGGATGGAAGTGTTCAACATTCTGGGGCAGAATGTTGCCAGTCTTCTTGATGACTATCTGGACGCTGGTCCTCATGAAATTGTTTTTGACGCTCGTAACCTCTCCAGTGGCATATACTTCTATCGTATTGAGCACGATCTTGATGCCTTTACCAGAAAAATGGTCCTTCTGAAATAAACGTTTCTCGCTCGTCTGCCGATTGATACAGGGATGACGCTCTTATAGAGCCATCCCTGTTTTTTTATGGAAGAACCGAACTGAGATGGTGCAAGCAGTACAGCAGAAGAAAGAACTCAGGATTGGAGACTATATCTTGACCGGTAAGATCGGTCAGGGTGGAATCGCCGAAATCTATAAAGCCCGCCAGGAATCGCTCGGTCGGGATGTAGCTATCAAGATCCTGTTTTCGCAGTTCTCAGATGATCCTGAGATTCTCCGGAGGTTTGAGCTTGAATCAGTTGTAATCGCAAAGCTGAATCACCCGAACATAGTACATGTTATCGACAAGGGCAAAGCGGGTAGCCGGTACTACTTCGTGATGGAGTACGTGGACGGCACTTCGTTACGTGAAGTGATAGACTCATCCAAGATCACCGTCAAGACAAAGCTGGAGATGGTCGTCCAAACCTGCAAAGCTCTGGATTATGCTCACAAGAACGGGGTGATTCACCGTGATATCAAGCCGGCCAACATACTGGTAGACCGTCAGGGCAATCCCCGTGTTGCGGACTTTGGAATTGCCCAGATTGTCACTACCCCAGATCATGAAGTGACGTCTTCAGATGTTGTGATGGGTACCCTGGCCTATATGTCGCCTGAGCAGCGAATATCTTCAACGAATGTGGATCAAACAACAGACATCTATGCCCTGGGTGTTATTATCTATGAAATCCTTGTAGGCAAGAAGCCAATGGGCAGGTTCAAGCTTCCTTCCGAGATTGATGCCTCAATAGGCTATGAGTACGATAGTATCATCCAGAAATGTCTTGCCCAGGATCCAAAGGACCGTTTCCAATCTGCCACTGAACTCAAAAATGAGATTCTAAACTCAATCGGAGGTGGCAGTTCGAGTACTAACGCTGCCGACTATTCCGTAGGTGGTGTCGAGTCGTTTGTAGGCAATTGTCAGTATCTGGACACAATCAAAGAGACCCGCTTTGGATCTACTATCCTTGTGGAGAACGGAGTCAGCAAACGGCTCTATGTAATCAAGAAACACTCCAAGGGAGAGGCTGGACGGAAAGAAGCTAAACTGCTCTCCACACTTAAACACAAGAATATCATCAATATCCTTGGTTCTGGCGGCGACAAGAAGAAGACCGTGGTTATCTCAGAGTACGCAGCGGGCGGTTCACTTGCCGATCGGATGGCCCGGAAACACGAATGGCCAAAGGCGATGGCCGTTGTTCTGGAGATAGCTGACGGTTTGGATTTCGCCCATAAGAATAATGTAATTCATGGCAATATTCGACCATCGAATATTCTCTTTGACGCCAACGATGTCGTCAAGATTATCGACTTCGGCTTACCTGTGCATTATGATGTCCCCAACAAGAAAAACTGGTACAGTGCCCCGGAACGAAAGCAATCTCGACAGGGTGATGTCTATGCCGTTGGTGTGATCCTGCATCAACTCATAACGGGTCGCAATCCGTCCTACGATCTTGGTGATAACTTGCGATTTGGCGATATCTCAAGCTCCCTTCCGGAGGACATCCAGAATATCCTCTCCAAGCTCCTCGCAGTTAGAGTATCTAAGCGGTACAAAGGACTCGGCGAGATGATGCTTGATTGGGAGGATTTTGAGCGTCGTCGGGAAGAAGCCAGGTTTCACCGGAATATTAAGACTGAGACTCCTGTTGAGAAGAAGAAATCATTACCAGTCTGGGCGTTTGTGGCTGCCGGGGCCGGTCTGTTGGCGGTGATCGCGGCTGTGCTGTATTTTTCAGGAGTTTTCAGCTAAGCAAAGGGCGATCCAGAGCCATGTTCCGCCCCCGATTTGGGGGCTTTTTCTTTTCTACAGATTGATTGCACACAGAATCGGTTGAGACGTCTCTTCAATGTATTCGAGCATTCTTGACACGTATGGATTAGTGAGTACATTCCAAGTGCGTGAGCAACTACTTTCCAGGATGAACGCATGAGTTACCGTTTGACTATTCTGATCATAATAACAGTCAGTGTGATGCTGCCGATTGCAGTATTTGCGTCGTCCCCAGGGCTTGATACCGACCAACTTGCAGAGGACCGTCTTGTAGCGCAGGATATGACCTCGAGATTGCTGACGTTTATCGAAAATCGCGGACAATGGAATAGTCAAACACGGTTTGTGGCAGTGACTGACAACGTAGCTTTCTGGCTCAGGCAGAACGAAGTTATATATCAGTTCACCAAGCCGTCAACTTCGTGCAACAAGACGCCGGACGATCTTGCGATCAGGGTCACTTTTCCCGGCGCCTGTTCGTCCCCGGCGGTGGCTGGCGACAATTTGTGCAGTTTGAAGTGCAACTATTTCGTGGGGCGTGATCCTGAACTGTGGCATACTGGTGTGAACAATTGGGAAGCAGTTGCTTACCGTGATCTCTATCTGGGGATTGACCTCGTTTACCGCGGCAACGGATAATATCTTGAGTATGATTTTGTCGTAGCTCCAGGTACTGATCCGGGGCAGATAGCGGTACACTATGAAGGAGTGGATTCCCTGTCTGTCAATTGGGCCGGTGAACTTCTGAGCTACACTTCGTGGGGCGTGTTTGTGGAGCGGAAACCATTTGCATACCAGCACCAGGAATCAACTCTGTCTGAGGTTGAAGTTGAATGCACTCTGCTCGGCGACAATTCTTTCGGTTTTCAATTCCCTGAAGGATATGACTCCGAGCGCACGCTTGTCATTGATCCGATACTGTCTTACAGCACATACCTGGGTGGGGTGGGACAGGAAACACCCCGCTCACTGGTCACCGACAGTAGTGGCAATGTGTATATCACAGGGCAAACTCGGTCGCCGGATTTCCCTATCCTTAATCCACATGTTGATACATACAAGTACCGGGATGTCTTCATCACCAAGTTGGCACCGTCCGGAGAACCGGTTTACAGCACTTACCTGGGGGGGACGAGCGAGGACTGGGGGCTAGCTATTGCTGTTGACCAGGATGGCAGTGCCTTCGTAGCAGGATGGACGCGCTCGGAAGATTTCCCCACCACACCGGCAGCTTTCTGTCCGGACTATAACGGCGGTTACTCCGATGCTTACGTAGTTAAGCTGGCCCCATCAGGTGACAGCCTGATCTTCGGTACGTTTCTGGGAGGTGGTGTCACTGATGAGGCTCATGGATTGGACATAGATAACAGCGGGAATACCTATGTAGTCGGCATGACTGAATCGCCAACTTATCCTGTCACAACCGGAGCCTGTGGCCAGATTTTCACCGGTGACGGCATGGCGTTTGTCACCAAGATTGAGCCATCCGGTGACAGCCTTGTTTATAGTGCCATCATCGGAGGTTCGGTCACTGAAAGCGCTATCGCCATAGCTGTTGACACAAGTGGTGCTGCTTACGTGGCCGGTGAAACCACGTCCCCGAACTTTCCGGTCTGGCATGCCATGGACACAACCGTCGAGGAAGGTGACCAGGACATTTTTATCAGCAAGATTTCACCGGATGGAAGCAGTTTTATCTACAGCACTTACCTGGGAGGTGATGTGCGAGAGTCTCCAACCGCAGTGGCTCTTGATCATCTAAATCGTCTTCATATCACTGGTTGGACCAGATCCTCTGATTTTCCCATTAGCGAGTATGCGTACGGTTATAGCAGTCTCGGAGGGCAGGATATCTTTGTGGCTGCGGTTGACACCAACGGAAATAATCTCATACACAGTACTTTTCTCGGCGGAAAAGGGGATGACATTGCGTATGGTATAGCTCTGGACAAGTATCGCAATGTATACGTTACAGGAAGAACAACATCTGCTGACTTTCCGACTTTCAAGGCAAAGAGTGAGACGCTTCGAGGTTTCTCAGATGCGTTTGTGACAAAGTTCGATCGGTTCTGCTACAGGCTGAAATACAGTACATACCTTGGCGGCAACACTCTTGACACCGGATACGATTTGGCTGTTGATCCTGACGATGCGCTGTGGGTCACGGGGACTACATGGTCGCCGGCATTTGTTACTACTGACGATGCGCACGATGCGACGTATGGTGGTGACGGGGATGGATTTGTGATCAAGATTGTGGATTCGAGTTGCTGTCAGCCGCCGATGGTTGGCGATATTGATGGTTTCTGTAGCGGTAATTACTGTGTGGATGGCGCTGATCTTTCAATGTTGATTGACTACTTGTTTATCAGCATGGGACAACTGCCGTGTCTTCAGGAGGCCGATCTCGATCTCTCTGATGAAATGGAATATCCAACCGATCTGTCAGTCGATGGGGCTGATTTGTCGATACTCATTGAGCATCTGTTCGTCAGCTACAGACCCCTGTCGGAGTGTCCGTAACTACTTTCGCGCGAATTGTCTTCCGTTGGCAATTGCGTCCGGTTGCCTATTTGTTTTCGAAGGATTCCCTGTCATTCGGGTAGGAGCCGGTTCTGACGTCGTCGATATACTGCTCGGCAGCTTTCGATATGATTGGCGGCAGGTCAGCGTATTCCCGCAGGAACCTGGGTTTGAATCCACTCGGTCGTAACCCAAGAATATCATTTGTTACAAGCACCTGGCCATCGCAGTCAGGGCCGGCGCCGATTCCAATTGTCGCCGTTGTTTCCAGGGCTTCGGTAATATCGGCAGCGATGGTTCTTTCAACCAATTCAAGCACTATCGAAAAACATCCCGCTTCCTGCAATGCGAGAGCAGATTCCATGAGGTAAGTACGTGAAGCCTGCTCGCGCCCCTGAACTTTCGGTCCGCCGAATCGGTGGATCGACTGCGGGGTGAGACCGATATGTCCCATAACCGGTATGCCGCATTCTATCAGTCGTTTGATAGTAGGTGCCATTTCGCTGCCGCCTTCG
>QNAF01000096.1 GCA_003641405.1 Candidatus Zixiibacteriota bacterium
GTTTTATAATCGTCAACGCCGTCACTCGACCCTGGGCTACAAAAGCCCGATTGACTTCGAGCGACAGCAAGCACTATCTTCTTAACGTGTCCGTTTTATCGGGGGAAGATCAAGACCCGGCTTCTGTGAGTCAGGCCGATATGAAACTATTTCGAGAAACGATGGAAACCGTGGTGAAGGACGTTCTGCTGGATCGTAAAGAAGGTCTGATTAAAGCGGAATTGATTGAATATGACGAGTTTCTCTCAAGGTTAGATGGTCTCAAGGCAGAGAATTAGTTGTTCTGGAGATCAAAACCCGTGCGGTTTAGACAGCAGTCTTGTAGCCCACCCAACGGGTGGGTTCTGATTATGGGCACCAGTTGATCAAAGTCCGAACATACGGGACTGTGGGGCGTACGGTGGTCGTGCTGCATGGTGGTCCCGGTGCGCCGGGGTACATGGCACCTGTGGCACGTCAGCTTGCAGGTTCATTTAGAGTCCTTGAACCGTTGCAGCGCGGCAGCGGGAAAAAGCCCCTGACTGTCGCTAAACATGTCGATGATCTTCACGAAGTCCTGACGACGCAGTGTGCAGCCGAGAGACCGGCTCTGGTTGGTCACTCCTGGGGTGCGATGCTTGCTCTTGCTTATGCAGCGGAACATCCTGGTCAAGTGGAATCGATAGTACTTATCGGTTGCGGTACTTTCGATACGGCCGCGCGCGAGCGTCTGCAGGAAATCCGCGACGAGCGCATGGATGAAAACCTGCGGCAACGACTCAAGCATCTGGAGACCGAAATCTCCGATCCTGACGAGCGGCTGGCTGCCATGGGAGAAATCATGGGTTCTCTTGACTCGTATGATGCGATTCCGTCAGGAGAAGAACCAGTATCGTTCGATCTTCGGGCACATGAGGAGAGTTGGCATGACATGATTCGGTTGCAGAAGGAAGAAATATACCCGCGTGCTTTTGGGGATATTAGCGTACCAGTTATCATGCTTCATGGTGCCTACGACCCGCATCCCGGAAGCATGATAAGAGATGGGCTGAAACCGTTTCTTCCGCAACTGGAGTATCGCGAGTGGGAGCGTTGTGGACATTATCCATGGTTGGAAAGAGAAGTCCGCGATGAGTTCTTGGATGTGTTGAAGGAGTGGCTAAGTCCTCACTAGAACCGGTACCGCATTCCTAACATGGGGAGGATTCCGGCGTCGTAGACCAATCCCGAAGCTGAATTGATTATCGGATTGGCGCGGTTCGTGATGTTGGCCAGAGAGAAGAATATATCTCCACGGCTGAAACTGAAATTAGCGTTCAGGCTGATGTAGGCGTGTGTCGAGAAGCGCTGTGAGTTCTCTTCCGCAAGGATCGAGCTGAAATCATTCTGGTTGTACAGCGACGCTTCTTTGTACGGACTGGCGACCCTCAGAGGGGAGTACGGATAACCGGAACGAACTTGCACTTCGGTTCCAGCCGAGAATCGATCTGTTAACTGATAGTCAATCTGGGCGAGAAACCGGTGAGGAGCATTCAACTCGTACGGGATGCTGACGCTGTTATCTATTTTGTTTGCACGGGTGTAGGCGTAGGAAGCATAGACGGCAAGCTGCGGTCTAAGGAACTGATCCTGCTCGAATGACACAGTCGTCCCGTGAAATTCCATCTCCCCTATCGATCGAACAGTGATAAACTCCGGATCCACAGCTTCTTTCGTAGCCGGGGTAAAGTCGAAGTCAGGAGTTGCCATCGGGCATCCGTACATCGACTTGCGGAAAACGCCAACCTTCAGCGGACCGGCAGCAAAGCCGAGTGACATCAACCGGGTATTAACGGGTGTCAGGTTGTTGATGTTGGTCCGGACAAGTGCCTGGTATGGCTCCAGGATATTGTCCAGTGGACTATTGCCGAAAGTCCCCAGGAAGATGTCAAGTTCTCCGAGTTCCCCGACCATGAAGGTCAACCTGTTGCGAAATGTTAGCTGGGTCGGGTTCACGAGGCGTGAGTAGTGATCAATCCTGAGGCCACTCTCCAGCGAGAACTTTTCGAACGGTTTTGCAAAGCACACGTAGCCGGAGCCGTTCCACCCGGGAACATCGACTGTGAACTCGTCATATACTTGATTGAGAGCGTCCTGGTAGATGTACGGATTGTCTGTATTTGCAAATGGCGGGAGAAAATTCCAGTTGCGCTGGGACAACACCGTTTCGCGACGGAGATCCCACTCACCTTGTGAACCTATCTGAACACTGGACGCACCCAGTGACACATCAACTTCGACATTCCCGAAAGCGGTTCGGCGGCGTTCGGACACATCGAGGTGAAGACGCTCAAGTTGTTTTGGGTCGGCAGGTTCGGCAAAGTATCTACGAGACTCATCTTTGATCGCCAGTGTGGTTTTGGCCAGGACACTCTTCCAGAGACCGTGCAAGTGAACGGCGACGTAGCTCTCATTGGAACTCTGAAGGGTGTTGATTGCCGTGGCGGAGTTAGTTGCTCCGGAAGTATTGTAGCCTAAATAATCTCGAACCCGATACTGATCGACCATGACCTGAAAACGTTCTGACAACTTGTATCCAGCAGACCCGAAAATATCCTGGAAATTCGTCGGAGGGATAGTTGTCCTGTCCGTGCTGATGTCAAGATTTCTCACCAGTCGATCAAGCACTGACTGCCGCACCGAACCGAGCAAGTAGGCTCTTGAACTGGCAACTGCAAAAACCCCTGTAGCATCAATTGAAGAGAGGTAGATATTGGCTTGTGCATCTTTTCCGAACGGTGTCAGCGTGGAAAGCTCAACTGTAGAGGGCAGACGGTAGCGAGAACTGGTACCGAGAGCGTAGAATTTGATTTCACGAACCACCGGACCCGGTATGATAGTGAACATGCCATAGTGGGAAGGGTCGGTGCCGATCGACAGTCCATTCAGATTGTAGACCGGGTTGGTGCCATGTACTCGGATTTGCGAAGAATGACTTGAACCTGCCCGACTGATCTGTGGCTGTTTCAGCGCCGCTGCCGGATTGGTCGGTATAAACGAATTCCTGGCACTTTTCGCAATATGGTCAGCATCCATTTCAACCCTGGTCGTAGTAGCAATCGATGGTGCTCTGACCGTTATGCTTCCAAGCTTACTCATTAGTGGCTCAAGTTGAAAACTGAGACTCTGCTGCAGGCTGCTACGGCTAAGCACTATGGATTTCGGCGAGAAGCCAACCGAAGATGCTCTGACGACCAGCGATGACGCTAACTCAGTGTTCAGTTTCAGGGCAAAGTTACCTTCAGTATCACAGGAGGTCCCGGTGACAACTGAGTCTCCCGTAAGAACAACGATACTAGCGCCTGGCACCGGAAGGCTGCCAGCGTCAGTCACGGTTCCTTTGATGGTTTGCTTTGGGGTCGCCAGAGCGTTTGAGAAGCACATGGAGACCAGCACCAACAGCAAACCAAGTATGTATGTAGTTCGTAATGCAAGCATAGTTATTCAACCGAAACAGACTTAGGTCAAAAACCATGCCTGAAGCGAGGATACCGACAAATCCCGCTATCTTGTTGATAGTCAACGCCTGATGACGTCTGAGTTTGATGCAGAAATGCAGATTCCGTGACCTGTATGCAACCGGGTTCACAGACTGGGAAGGCTCAGAATGAAAACTCAAAACGCCTACAAGGCGTGACTTGTCATTCCGGCGAAAGGGGCTGTATAATGGTCAGAACCCATAGCAAGGGTCACCAAGTAGATATAATCAGGGGCAGATGTGGACATCTGCCGCCCGCTGTTACAAGCTCCAAGCTGTGGGGCACCGGGCGCGAGATAACAGAGTCGGAACCACAGGTACTCTCAGAGTGGTTACCGTGCGCGGCAGACGTCCTCGTCTGCCGATATCCTGGCGCCAGGCGGCGCACGAGGACGTACACCGCCCACCGTCAATCAGTTTTTCAACAAAGCCCAAGCTGTGGGGCACCAAGGCTTTGCGATTTGTCGATTCAGCTACGCCGTCAATATCAGGAACGAGGGGAGCAAGAACCTGACTACAGCAACCCCTTGATCCGTTCAATATCCGCCTGGGCGCGGGCGTAGTCGTCGGGTCGGCCGATGTCCTGCCAGTAGCCGTCGTAGGGATAGCTGGCGATTTTCTTACCGCGCTGCAACAACTCCAGCACCAGTTCATCGAACCCAAACGGTTTGCCTCTGGGAATGAACTCCAGAACAGCACGCGAGAAAACATAGATACCCATCGACACCGTGAAATGGTACGACGGTTTTTCCGAGAATCCCGTGACAACATTTTCCGCCGATGTTTCCAGTACACCGTAGTCGATGTTCTCTTCGCGTTCGTAAGTAGCGATACTCAGCAAAGCGTCTCCGGCAACGTGCTGGTTGTACAACGCGCGAATATCGATATCACTAAGTATGTCACCGTTGGCGACAACGAAATGTTCCGGTAAGTGCTTGATCAATTTCAGCGGACCGGCGGTCGAGAGCGGTTTTTCTTCGGTGGAGCACACAATCTCCAGTCCGAACTTGTTTCCGTCGCCAACCACGTTCATGATCAGATTCGCCATGTGACTCACGGCCATGTGCACTTTGGTCACACCGGCCTTTTTCAGTTGTCTCAGCAAAATCTCGACAATCGGCGTATCGCCAATCGGAACAAGTGGTTTCGGAATTTCAGCCGTGTGCGGAAGCAATCTGCTTCCCTTACCACCTGCGAGGATCACTACTTCCATTTTCGTGGGGCTTCCGTCAGATATTGTACCGGTTGGGTTTGTAGAGGGCCAGGTTCTCGTTGTCGGAGAACCATTCGATTGTTTTCTTCAGGCCTTCGTCCAGCGTAACGGTCGGTTTCCAGTCAAACAGGTTCTCGGCTTTCGAGGCGTCACACACCAGCCGGTCAACTTCACTTTTCTCCGGTCGAACTCGCTGCTCATCTTTGGTTATAGTCACGTGCTGGTTCATCAGTACCGCGATCAGGCGGACGAGTTCATTGATGGAAGTCTCACTTCCCGTCCCAAGATTGATTGTTTCTCCGATGGCATCTTTGCACTCAGCCGCAGCAACGAATCCTTTCACGATGTCTGAGACAAACGTGAAGTCACGAGTTGGTGTCAGTGACCCGAGTTTTACGGTGTCGTTGCCTGCTGCAAGTTGCGTGATGATGGTCGGGATTATCGCGCGGGCCGACTGTCGCGGACCAAAGGTATTAAATGGTCTGACAGTAATTACAGGCAGATCAAACGATCTGTGAAATGACATAGCCAGTTGGTCAGCAGCAACTTTGCTTGCAGCATACGGCGACTGGGCCGACACCGGGTGTTTTTCGTCGATCGGTGTATATTGAGCGCTTCCGTATATTTCAGAGGTCGAAGTGTGCACGAATATTTTCAGACCGGTTGTCCTCGCCGCCTGAAGAAGATTCAGCGTCCCCTTTACATTGGTGTCAACGTAGCTGTCGGGAGAGTGGTAAGAGAAAGGGATCGCTATCAGCGAGGCCAGGTGAAACACAATCTCGCGACCTTCAAGGAACCTGACCATCTGATGAGGGTCGCGAACATCACCGGCAACGATTTCCAGCTTGTCTTGAATGTCTGGATGAAATCTGTCAAGCCATCCGGAATGACCGAAGGAGTTGTACATTGCCAGAGCCCGGACCCTGCATCCTCGACGGACCAGTTCCTCACATAGATGTGAACCGATAAAACCGTCCGCGCCGGTGACTGCTACTGGTTTGTTCTTCAGTGACATAGTCTTAGTCCATAGATACAAAGCAGCCAGCAGGATAGCAACCCCCGACCGAAACGAGCCGGGGGGCGCCAAGCACAGCAAAAAATGTGCTAAGAAGACAGAAAATTAGTGGCAAAACGTCGCACGGGAAGTATATATTTATGTATGACCGTATTACAGTCGAATGGACTCTATAAATACTATCGCAAACGAGCCGTTGTGAACGACGTCTCGATTGACGTCAAACCTGGCGAAGTCGTTGGGCTACTTGGGCCTAACGGGGCCGGCAAGACAACCACGTTCTATATGATAATCGGGTTCATTCGACCTGACAAAGGCAAGGTCTTTCTTGGCGAGAAGAATATCAGTCGCTGGCCGATGTACCGTCGGGCAAGCCTTGGAATCGGCTATCTGGCGCAGGAGGCGTCGGTCTTCCGCAAAATGACAGTCGAGGAAAATATCTGGGCGATTCTTGAGTTTCGCAAGATGAGCCGGAAAGAGCGAAAGCAGCGATTAGAAGAGCTTCTGCGAGAGCTTGACGTGGAGCACCTTCGCAAGTCCAAGGCCTATACTCTTTCGGGGGGCGAGCGCCGCCGCGTTGAGATTACCCGGGCACTGGTCAATGAGCCGAAATTCATGCTGCTGGATGAGCCATTTGCAGGGATTGACCCGATCGCTGTGGAAGATATCCAGAAGATAATCTCCCGTCTCACCGAGCGGGGTCTGGGAGTGCTGATAACTGACCATAATGTTCGGGAAACGCTATCGATCTGTGACCGAGCATACATTATGTGTGACGGCAAAATACTGAAATCCGGGACATCAGAGTTTCTGGCTAATGACCCGGAGGCGAGAAAGATATACCTGGGAGAGAAATTCAGGCTGAATTAATAACTGATTTCTCATTCTGTTGAATATGTGAACTTAGTATCTGGTAGCAGTAATACCGGGGTTTTGCAGTACCGATACTAACTGTAGAAGCAATCAAATGGAGTGTTTACGTCCGGCTTAAACGACTGCTACGGGAAGTATTATGAAAGTTGGCCTTCAGCAAAGACTCACGCAAAGCCTAACCCTGGCGCCTCAATTGATCCAGTCTCTGAAAATGGTGCAGGCACCGGTCCTCAAGCTGGAACAGATGCTCCGGCTTGAGCTGTCAACAAACCCCCTGCTGGAAGAGATCGAGGATACCGAGGAGAAAACCGACGAGGACGAGCAGGAAAACACCGAGGAAGACCAGGACGAACAGGTCGATTGGGACGAATACCTCTTTGACGACGAAGAAGGCTACAAGGTCAAAGAGCCCCGCGATCGTGAAGAGACCAAGTTTGAAGGTTCTGCCGCGCAGATCGAAAGTCTCTATGATCATCTTAGCCAGCAGCTATCCTGCCAGAAGCTGACCGAAGAACAGCACCTTATCGGCGAATATGTTATTGGCAATGTAGATACCCACGGCTATCTCACGATTAGCGTAGCCGAAATGGCGTCTGAATTGAAGATTGAAGAGTCACTAATCGCGGAAGTGCTTGAAGTCATCCAGAAATTCGACCCGACAGGAGTCGGTGCCCGAGACCTTCGGGAGTCATTGATGATTCAAATGAGGGAAAAGAACCAGGAGAAGAGCCTGGCTTACCGAATTGTCAGTGAACATATACAGGACCTTGAGAGAAAATCGACTATTCAAATCGCCAAGATGATGGCAGTACCTTTTGAAAAAGCTCACCGAGCTATGGAATTGATCAAGGGACTCTCCCCTACTCCTACTCACGGGCGTTTCGATGCTGCCGCGATGCCGGTTGCTCCGGATCTTAGTGTTGAGAAAGTAGGTGACAGATACGAGGTGTTCCTCAATGACAAGAACGTACCCCGCTTGCGTATCGCCGCAGGTTACAAGAGCCTGATCAAACGCGGCAGTTCAACTCCCAAAGGCACCAAGGACTACGTACGCTCCAAACTTGAGCAGGCCCGGTGGCTCCTCAATGCCCTTAACCAGCGGCGCACTACCATGATTCGGGTGATGACGGCTATTGTCGAAGAACAACGGGAGTTCTTTGACAAAGGAAAGGCGTTCCTGAAGCCGCTCATTATGGAAGATATCGCCCAGATAGTCGGCATGAATGTAGCGACAATCAGCCGCGTCGCTAACGGCAAATACGTTCAGACGCCGATGGGGGTGTACGAAGTTAAATACTTCTTCAACACCGGTATATCACGAAGGGACGGCGAGGACATATCCAAACGGTCGGTTAAACAACGGATTTCCGATATTATCGAGAAAGAAGATCCGGCCAAGCCGTTCTCCGATCAGGAGATATTCCGAAAACTGAATGACGAAGGTATCAAACTGGCTCGTCGCACAGTAACAAAGTACCGCGAAGAGCTTGGACTGAAGTCGGCCCGTTTTAGGAAAATCGTGGTTTAGCAGTTTTCTATCGTGATTATGTAGTCGATGACGCTGATATCATAGGACTATACGATACAGTGAATCGAAATCTGATCCGAAAAATCACCGAATCAACAGGGAAAAGAGGGGCTACCACCCTAAAAGCGCTGGCTCATACCGTGTGGCCAGAGCATAATCAGCGGCCGAACCGTACATGGTTATGCTTGACTAAAACAGAATATAGAGTAAATTGAGAATATGAGAGGGAATAGGGCAAGGACTTATCATCAATGAAAATGGTTAACGGAAAATGCATCGTGATGGAACACCACTCTGAGGATATTCCTCAATACTGAGAGGTCATTGAAAGGAGAAAGGCAAATATGAAGAAGAAAATAACCGCCCGACATTTTGACCTCACACCCGAGATGAAGGCAAGGGCCGAAGATGAAATCGAAGGTCTGACCCGCTTCTTTGACAACATCATATCCGCCGAGTTTACACTTGATGCTGAACGACATCGCCGATCGGCTGAACTCCGTGTCAAAGTGTACAACCAGACGCTCGCCGGCAGCGAAGAGACTGATGACATATATACGGCCATGAGCGGTGCCGTCGACAAGGTCAAGGGGCAACTCAAGCGGTACAAAGGAAAACTCCGCGAACGCAACGTCGAAGAAGTGGCAGAGCTAAAGGACAGCACTACCCGACCGGACACCGACGTGGACGCTGTCGAGTAAGATCGCTACACAATCGGCTTCAAATTCCAACGCCGCCTTTTCACCGGGCGGCGTTTTCTATTGGCGGCTGTCGTGCAGGGACACTCCACAATGTCATTCCCCCCCCCCCCAA
>QNAF01000097.1 GCA_003641405.1 Candidatus Zixiibacteriota bacterium
AAAACCAAAATGACTGCTCTGGTAGCAGCCATGAGAAAACTACTGACCATCATCAACACTATGCTCGCAAAAGGAGAAAACTGGAATCCAAAACTCACTTGACAGCAAAGACAGTCCCTACTTATGCTTGAACGGCTGAGCCTGTCGAAGGGTGAAGCGAGCAAACAGCGCACCATACTTCGACAAGCTCAGTATGACATCCGAGCACGTCGGGTTTCTTCCAGCCTGCGGCGGGTCGGAATGCCGACCTTATACTATCTGAACAACATCTTCAGTTTAACTCGTAGTTTTTCTAATGAGAGACCACCCGGTTCGGTGAGTTGTTCATCGGGCTGGATACTCTGTCCCATTTTCAAATAGCGTTTGTAGAAGAACCCCGGTCGGATGTGCCACTTCTTCATAAACATCTTGTAACCTTCTTTGGGAGAGGCATTCGTTTTGCCAGTGCTCTTGGACATAAAATGATAAACTAGGCTCCTGCCAATCCCCCGGAAATTTCGCACGCCGGTTTGCCATAGCTTCATCGCCAGGTCGGGATCGGAGTAGTAGCCGGGGAAGTATTCTTCGCTGTAGCCGCCGACCTTCTGCCAGAGATTCCGGTGCATTACACTTGGCGGCCAACAACCACCCCACCAGTCAGCTTTCAGTGAGGCGAGTTCATCCAGTCTGGCCAGCAGCTTTTCTTCCTGAAAGTCCGCAGGATCGTCCCCGAAATCATGTGGCGCAATGACTGCCGGGTTGCCAGTCTCGCGCGGCTCGATCATGGTGGCTGAGAAAAAGAAATCATCTCGACCGTACTTCTTGATTTCGTTGAGTATGTGCTTATCCCATTGAGGGCAGAAATACATATCGTCGTTGGCGTAAACGATGTAGCTGGCTCTGGTCAGCTTAAAGGCTGCATTGCAGGCTTTGCAGATACCGATGTTTGTTTCCGAACGTGAGTAGTCTATTCTGTTTTCGCGTGTCCACTGAATTGTACCGTCGGTGCCTTCGTTGATATGCAGCACTACTTGGTGTATGTGCGTGGAGTTCTTGCGAATACTCTCCACACAGCACTTGAGGTACTCAAGGTTATTCCACGTCGGAATGATTATGGAAAAGACAGGCTTCGTCATTGCAGCATTATCGCGCAATCGTTAAGTAGATGCAAACAAGATTGTTAGAAGGCATTGAAGGAGGGAGTCGACCGGTTCGGTGGCTGTTGAAAGCTGGTGCGGGAGGGCCAGTTATGCCTATATTCCCCCATGCCATATGTAAACTTGGATTCAGTCCGCCTTCATTACAGACAGCATGGCTCCGGCCCGGCAGTGGTTTTTCTGCACGGGTTCTCGCTCGACCATCGCCAGTGGGCGCCACAGGTGCCGTTTTTTGCGCCGTTGTACCGGGTGATCCTGCCGGATGCCCGCGGGCACGGTCTCTCCGAAGCATCCAAAACCGGCTACTCTCGTAACCACAGGGTGCAAGACTTGAGCCAACTTGTCGATATTCTGAAGATAGAGAAGTTCCACCTGGTCGGGCTTTCGATGGGTGGTGCCACAGCGATTGGATATGCGCTGAAACATCAGGAGCGGCTGAAATCCCTGACGCTGGTCAGCACCAGCGCCGCTGGCTATAGTGTCGGCAAGAAATTCTCCAGGCTCGACGACCTGGCTAAGTCTGAAGGTGTCGATGCCGCTCTAAAGAAATGGATGGACTGGGGACTGGCCTGGTACAAAGATGATCTGAGAGAGATCGGCGAAACGTTGAAGCAGATGATGACAGAGTATTCCGGAGCAGTATGGGCTGACCCAATGCGCGGCAAGTATCCCCGGAGTGACGACTTGCAGAATGTCCACGCTATCAATGTCCCGACACAGATTCTTGCAGGGGAACTTGATAGAATGTTCGTTCCGCTGGCTAAAATGCTTCACAAACAGATTGCCGATAGCCGACTGACCCTGTACGAGAATACCGGCCACATGATCAATCTCGAAGCTCCGAAGCGGTTCAATGCTGATCTCGGCAAGTTCCTGCGAGAGGTCGAAGGCTGATGCTGACGTATTTTGAAGTACATGAACGGCTCGAGAATCTTACGGAGTTCCGCAATCTCTACCGCGAGTATATCGAATTCACCAACCGGGCCGGGAACATGCCGGCGCAGATGGTTCGTCAGAAGATGGCACCGCTGGCCCCGATGACCGTCGAGGCGTTGCGTGAGGTTGGTCTCGGACAGATGGTCACCCGCGAGGCTCCGGCCAAAGGCGGCAAGAAAGTGCGGATCAACGTAATCCGGGCTATTTTCAGGGACAATATTGTACATCATTTCTCGCTTGATGCGGAAGAACCCCTGCGCCTCCTTGACTTGGGCGTCTACAAGTACCAGCACTTGCTTGCAATCCAGAGACTGCAGCTATTCAATCCAATCTTCTGGCTATTCCAATTCGGACTGTTTTTGGCGCGCTTGCCGCTTCTCATATTCCGAAAATCCGGTTATGATACAAGCGCTGTTGAGGAATCGGGCGTGCTACGCGTGTATCTCGTTGTCTTCCAGTTAGTGTACTTCTTCCTGCTGGCCAAATGGGTCGGTCTGATCGACTGGATATGGTTTGACATCCTTGGCATGTAGCTCATATATTCAGTCTTTCATCGACTGAGACTTCCGCGCGCTCAAGGTGTGAGCGTTTCGATAGGCTTGGCACAAGCAAGGATCGCAAGTTGACCACTCCCGGCAGGTTTGAAGCAGTAATCTGGTTGGATTTTCACCCCCACTTTCCCACACTCAGACAACTGAGAGAACAACCGGAGAATGGAAATGATGGCTGAGAAGCGAGTGCGACTGGCAGTGTTCATTTCGGGTGGGGGGACAGGATTACAGTCGCTCATCAATGCTTCCAAGCGTGGTGCCCTTTCGGCTCAGGTTGCCTGGGTTGTCTCCAGCACGCGCAAAGTGTTCGGTTTGGAAAGAGCTAAACGGGAAGGTATCGAGACGTTTGTTTTCAGGCTGAAGAAATACGACTCACCGGAAGAGGCAGCAGAGGATCTGCTCTCAAAGCTGAAGGAGCGCAAGATCGACTATATTGCGCTTGCCGGTTACCTTAAGTTGTTCCCGCTCGAAATCGTGCGCGCCTACTCCGGGCGAATAACTAACATACATCCGGGGCTTCTTCCCAAGTATGGCGGCAAAGGCATGTACGGGCTGCATGTACACGAAGCAGTGATTGCGTCCGGTGATTCTGAGAGTGGCCCGACAGTTCATTTGGTTGATGAAATCTACGACAATGGCAAGATACTTGAGCAGGTTAGGATTCCTGTTCTCAAAGATGATACTCCAGAGTCCCTCGCCGGAAGGGTCTTGGTTGAGGAACATAAGCTCTACCCGGCGGTTCTTGAAAAGCTCATACGAGGAGAATATGACGACAGCAACAAGTGAATCAGTGCTGGCCACTGACATCAAAGAATACCCGTTAGCCCTGCGTGGCAAGGTGCGCGACGTTTACGATCTTGATGATTCTCTGCTTATCGTTGCCACTGACCGCATTTCTGCGTTCGATGTGGTCATGCCCAACGGCATCCCCGGCCGAGGGATAGTGCTCACCCAGACGTCGTTGTTCTGGTTTGAGTTCCTCAAGGATATCGTTGACAATCACCTGATAGCGAGCAGTGTTGATGACTTTCCGAAAGATCTGCACAAGTACCGCAATGTGCTCGAAGGCCGTTCGATGCTCGTGACGAAAGCGGACCGGGTTGATATCGAATGTATCGTCAGGGGATACATCTCCGGTTCTATGTGGAAGGAACTGAAAGCGACTCGCAAGGAAGGCTCCAACACGGTGCATGGCTTTGAGTTCTCCCCTGACCTGCAGGAATCTGAAAAGCTTCCCACGGCGTTGTTCACTCCTTCAACGAAAAACGACTCCGGCCATGACGAGAACATCAGCTACGAACAGATGGTCAAAGAGGTTGGATCTGAGACAGCCGAATTGTGCCGCGACAAATCGATGGCTATCTACACCACCGCTGCCGAGTATGCGCTCTCAAAAGGGATCATTATCGCGGACACCAAGTTTGAATTCGGCTTCAAGGATGGTCGATTCATTATCATAGACGAAGTTCTTTCTCCTGATTCCAGCAGGTTCTGGCCCGTTGACAAGTACAAAGTGGGGCAGTCACAGCCATCATTTGATAAGCAGCCGGTCAGGGACTATCTGGACGGTCTTGACTGGGACAAGAAGCCACCGGCGCCGGTTCTTCCGGAAGAGGTTGTGAAGGCCTCGGTGGAGCGTTATCGTGAGGCACAGAGACGTTTGATAGGAAAGGTGTGACATGGCGGATACTATTAAGATCAGACGAGCACTCATCTCGGTTTCCAACAAAACAGGAGTCGTGGAGTTGGCCAAGGTGCTTGAAGCGCAGGGTGTCGAGATACTCTCAACCGGTGGTACACTCAAAGTATTGCGGGACGCCGGAGTACACGTGATTTCAGTCCCGACGTTCACCGGTTCACCAGAAGTTATGGGTGGCCGTGTCAAAACCCTGCATCCGAGAATCCATGCAGGTCTTCTCTATCGCAGAGGCAATGCCAAGGATGAAGAGGAACTGGCACAGCTCGAGTCTAAACCAATCGATCTTGTTATTGTCAATCTCTATCCGTTCAAAGAGACCGTTGCCAGGGCAGACGCCACTCACGAAGAGATAGTTGAGAATATCGATATCGGTGGTCCTTCAATGCTGCGCTCGGCGGCCAAGAACTACACGAGCGTGACGGTGGTTGTTGATTCTGCGGATTACCAGATATTACAGGAAGAACTGGAATCGCACGAATGCGCTACGACTCCGGAGTTCAGGCAGCGCTGTGCCGCCAAGGCGTTCGAGCTTACGGCTCAGTACGAGGCAGCCATTGCATCGTATTTTGGAAGCCTGGACGATGGAGCGGACACGCAGTTCCCGGAAATCCTGACGCGCAGCTATCGCCGTCGTTCTTCGTTGCGGTACGGAGAAAACCCGCATCAAGAGGCCAGTGTCTATGAAGAGCCGGGTTTCAGTGCCCCGAACCTTCTTTCCGCAAAGATTCTCTCAGGCAAGGAGCTTTCGTACAACAATTTCAGTGACCTTGAGGCTTGCCTCGATATGATTCTGGATTTTTCAGAGCCGTTTGCCTGTTTGCTGAAACATGCCAACCCATGCGGCGCGGCTGTCGGATCAACACTGGTGGAAGCTTACAGGCGCGCCTACGAGTGTGATCCTCTTTCAGCGTTTGGTTGCATAATCGGTCTCAACCGTGAGGTTGACCTGGAATGCGCCGAGGAGTTGCACAAGACACAGTTTGTCGAGTGTATGTTGGCACCAAGTTTTACTGACGAGGCGTTCAAACTTCTCAAGAAAAAGAAAGCTCGTCGCATACTCACGTTGTCACAAATCACAGACGGTCGCGGAGAGGGGGAGATGGTTTACAGGTTCATCCGTGGCGGGCTGTTGGCGCAGACGGCCGATGCGCATGAACTCGACCCCGGGGATCTGAAAGTAGTGACCAAGCGACCGCCAACTGATGACGAGCTGCAAGACCTCTTGTTTGCCTGGAAAGCAGTGAAACATACCAAATCCAACGCCATCGTCCTGGCTAAGAACCGGGCGACGGTCGGTATTGGCATGGGGCAGACATCCCGCGTTGACTCCGGGTTCATGGCTGTCAAACGGGCTGGTGAGAGAGCAAAAGGAGCCGTCATGGCCTCGGATGCTTTCTACCCGATGCCTGACGGTGTGGAAGTAGGCACTGATGCCGGTGTCACGGCCATTATCCAGCCCGGCGGCTCAAAGGGTGATCAGGGTGCTATCGATGCTGCGGACAAGGCCGGTGCGACCATGGTATTCACCGGCGTACGGCATTTCAAGCATTAGGCATCTATGGTATGGCCGACCGACAGCCGATGATAGAAAGTATGCGCGCTGTTGTGAGATTGTGTCTAAATCTGGTCTGTATTCTGCCGCTCCTGTGTCTGGCAGGCTGCTCTGGCAAGGACGAAATACCAAGTGATCCCGGAGGGGATTCCCTGCCCGCCTTGTCAGTCTCCAGTCCGCATGCCGCTGAGGGCAACACGATTCTGTTTAATGTAACTCTGAGCGAGCAAAGCAGCTCGCAGGTTATATTTGGCTTTGCAACTGCCAACATTACGGCGACCGCTCCGGAAGACTATACATCCATCAGTGGCACTGACACGGTTCCGGCCAATTCGCTCAGTGTTACGCTGCTTGTGCCCACTGTCGATGACTCCGACGTGGAGCCGACCGAGCATTTTTCTCTTTCTCTCAGTTCAATCATTGGCGCTACTTCCGGTACTACTGTGGGTACTGCCTCGATTATCGATAACGATACCACCGTCAGCTTTGCAGCAGATGTCAGGCCCCTTCTTCAGGGGAAATGTGCCATACATAGTTGTCATGGAACTGGTTTCTCTCAGGGCGGTCTGGGTATGGGGACTGCTGAGTACGATACAATAATCGAGGCCAAATGCGGCAATACTTCTATCTGGCTGGAGAACAACTGGAGCATAACAGATTCTCTGGTAGTGCAGGCAGGCAACGCGGCGGCCAGTACGCTATATCTCAAGACTACTGTCGATTTTCCATTTCCAGCTCGTATGCCATCGGTTCCGCTCAGCATTGCTGAACAAGATATAATCAGGGATTGGATAAACGAAGGTGCCCCAGACAACTAAATGGCCAAATCTCTTGCTGCCTGTAGTTCTCTCCCTGGGTTTTAGGACAAGTCGCTACCTTCAGGCCGGATAAAGAGTTACACGTCGTACTAGGGCTTGTGGTGGAAGCAGTATCCGGTAGCCCACCCAGAGTGAAGCCAAAGGCGGAACGCCGGGTGGGGAGACATATTGTCTTGCGAGTCATGAGAATCGACAGTTTCTCTCTATCGCGTCTGATTGTTATTGCATCAAGTCGGTTGTGGTCTTATCTTATTGCATTAGTCGTGGTTAGTGAGGAATGTCTGTGGATTCGCGTATTCTTGAAATTGTATTCTACCTGATGGATCATTTCCAGGAGAGTGACGATCAACTCTCCGGTATCTCCGAGTTCTCATCTGATCTGCAAAGCATTGGGTATTCCGAAGAAGAGATATCCACTGCCTATAACTGGATTCTCGATCATCTCGCAACTCCGGGCGAGAGCCTGTACTCGGCTTTCCCTGATTGTGCCGGTGCAAATCGTATTCTTACAGACCTTGAGCGGGCAAGGCTCACTCCGGGTGCTTACGGATTTCTTCTGCGGCTGTTTAACCTGGGAGTGATTGACGCCGAGAGACAGGAGATGATTCTTGACCGCTTGGGGCTGATCGGGCCAAGTCTTATCACGGCTGAACAGGTCAAGCTGGTTGCTTCAGCAGTAATTTTCAATGAACGCGGCGAAAGTGGCCAGGCTCTGTCACTGGACACTGAGGCAGATTTCTCCACTCAAGTAAACTAAAATGCTCTTGCAAGGCAGGAAAGTACTTGTCGGTCTGACTGGGGGCATTGCCTGCTACAAAGTCCCGTATCTCATCCGTGATCTGATTCGTGAGGGGGCGGAAGTTCGCGTCGTGATGACTGCCGCCGCAACCAAGTTCATAACTCCCTTGACAATGGAAACCGTCTCGGCCAATCCCGTGGCTATTGAGATGTTCCCTGGAGATAGATTCGTCGGCACGCAGCACATTGATCTTGCCAAGTGGCCCGATCTGGTAGTTGTGGCGCCTGCCACCGCCAATTTCCTCGGTAAGGTTGCTTCCGGTATCTGCGACGATCTCCTTACGACTATCATCTGTGCCACACCGAGTCCGGTGATCGTGGCACCGGCCATGAACCCGCAGATGTGGAAACATCCATCGACCCAGAGGAACGCAGCCTACCTGGGAGAGATAGGGTATCAGTTTGTTGGCCCTGCCGAGGGCGAGATGGCCTGCAACGAGAGCGGTCTTGGTCGAATGGTGGAGCCATCAGAACTGTTGGAGGTTATCAAAGTTCACTTCGGCGCTAACCGAAAAAAAAAAGCTCTAACTGATAGACGAATACTGATTACCGCCGGTCCCTGCCGTGAGCCGATTGATCCCGTACGCTACATCTCCAACAGATCTTCAGGCAAGATGGGGTTTGCGCTGGCTTCGGCTGCGATAGCGATGGGTGCTAAGGTGGCTCTGGTTTCCGGGCCGACTTCGCTCACTCCACCGCAAGGAGTCGAGTACATTCCGGTCGAAACAACCGAGCAGATGTACAAAGCTGTCTCAAAACGGTTTCCCAGGTTGCATTGTTTGATAATGGCTGCTGCGCCCGCCGATTTCACACCTCAAGCTGTTGCCGACTCCAAGATCAAGAAGGGGAAAGCCGGTCTGAAGCTCGATCTCAAGCCTGCGGTCGATATTCTCAGAACCCTTGCTGAGAGAAAGAAGGGACAACTGCTGGTTGGGTTTGCACTTGAAACGGACAATCTTGTAGCCAATGCTCGCAAGAAGCTGAAAGAGAAGAACCTGGACCTGATCGTACTCAACTCTCCTCTTGACGATAACTCTGCCTTCGATTCACCCTCCAACAAAGTTACCCTGATTCGTTCCGATAGAAAACCGGAAGCATGGCCGTTGATGGCCAAGGAAGACGTCGCACGCAAACTGCTTGAAAAGGTTGCCGGTATGCTGTAGATTACCTGACAGATTGTTGAAGAACACAGAACGGATAATGAAATTGCAACTACATCATGTAACCCGTCATTCCTGCCCCACTCTGTCATTCCTACCCCCACTCTGTCATTCCCGCGAAGGGGCTTGTTGAAAAAGTCACTGCTTCCAAATGTTCATGCTCGAGCGACGCCACCACATGCGGACGGTTTATCAACAAGCCCGAAGGCGGGAATCCATATGGATCAACGAGTTACTG
>QNAF01000098.1 GCA_003641405.1 Candidatus Zixiibacteriota bacterium
AGCCATCACCGCCAGAGTAGCCAAGTTTCCCTGTCGGATTGGCCGAAGTCTCATCTGAGAACACTACCGCCGATGTACCACTCTGGTTCTCGGCTTGTTCGCCACTCGAAAGCGGGAAACCGTACGATAGCTCCGCCCCAAACGAATACATGTTACCAACCGCGGTCGGGAATACAACTTCAACCGGTCCGCCGCGTTCAATGTCGGTTAACACCGGGGCGGCTATGACATTGCTGTTGGGATACCTGTCGTCAGCCTCCAAGGGGAAATCGGTCTTCAGGATGAGGTCGGCATTGTAGACATACACAAGATTGGGTCCGCCAATCACGATATCAGGGTAACCGTCAAGGTCAATGTCGCCGGCGACGGGGTTGGTCGTCACGACATGCCCGGTGCTTCTTTCACTGAGGACCCGAAACGATGGCGGCGTGGATGTTGTGTCAACTGTCACGTACAGCCCGTCACCTTCGGGTGTAAAGAGCACTACTTCCGGCAGACCGTCGCGGTTAACATCCACTGCTATCGGCCCGTACAAGTAGTAGCCGTCAAGAACAATTGAAGCGACCTGAGCAGTATTGACACAGTATAGTCTCGTCTCAGTGGCCCTCCCTGAAATGACCGAGTCCCCGGCATGAACGATTAGACGTTCGCCCAGCCTGCAGATACCGTGATACCTTTCATTGGATACACGACAAACAGTGTCCGTAGTACTAGAAGGAGGTGAGCCCTGATCAGACATTCTATACACACTACCGTCACTCGTAAGGGCAAAGAGGATGTCTCCAAACGAAAGAGCTATGGGAATGCCGGATGTTCTGATCGGTGTGACGAAGTAGTCGGCCTGAGCATCACCGTTGTCATCAGTGGGTTCATAGAGCGCCACCCAGCCATCACCCTGAACGGTTTCGTGCGGATAACCAACCGCCACCAGTTTTTCTGTTGACGCAGTGTCAAACTTGCCTGTAACAGGCCCGGCGAAAATTGGATTTGGTGTGATCGCGTAGACCGGAACGCGATAGGAAGGACCAACAGATGATGGAACGACTGATACCGCGCTGTCAAGGAACGTGATCGAAGTATCATAATAGAGAGGACATGTCAGCGTATCGCAACTGCTGATCGTGCGAATGAAGTCCTCCCCCGTCGTCGTGAATACGGACAGAAGACGATTGGAAGCGACTATCACTTCACGGGTAGTATCGGTTTCAACAAGATCATCCACGATTGGCAGCAAACCAAAATACGGTTCACCGACCCGAACCGGGAACCCGTCAACCTTGCGGTCGAACTCCAGATCGAACAGCATCCAGCGATCGATAAAGGTGGTAACGGCTGCGCCCTGGGCGGTATCGCGCGTAATGTCGGTTATTCGTATCCGCGTGTTATTGCCGGAATTGTCAATAGTGGCGGGATTCGTATTGGGTGTAAACGATGTGTTCCGGTCATCGCGGAACATGTCCTGCGCCGAACCGTACCCTTTTCGGTAGTAACCACCGAAATCGATCTGGCCATCGGCCTCAATCAAGGTGATAAACCTTCGTCCCTCATCCGGCAGCCACCATTGCAGTTGGTTGTCATAGAAGTTATTGAGGCCGTCACCGTCCCAGTCAAGTTCGGCAACTTCTTCGTCAATGTGAAAGATCAACATGCCCGATCCGGGAATCAGGTCATCGTACTCACCAAAGAAAACTTTCAGTGAGTCGGTTGGTCCCTGTATAACACTAGTAGCCGAATCCGCCCATACGTATGTACGCTTGCCGTCAATATCCCTGTTTCTATTCTCAATCAGGTAGTATTCTTTCTCACTGATTGGCACCCGAACGATCTTTGACCCGGCCGAATCCAGCCCAACCGTATCCTGATAGACTTCCGCAGCCACCACCCTGATATCGCTCGAATCACCCCGAAAATCCACAACCTCATCAAAACCGAGAAACGCCCGTGACCAGGCCATGGGATAGATGGGGAGTGTGCCAAATACGTTGTTTCGCCAGCCGAAATCGTACGACATCCCAAAGCCGTTGTTGTCCATCAGGGCAAAATCACCGACCTGCGACATAAACGTCGCTGTACTGTATATGTCAATAAGCCCAAGCTGGTGACCAAACTCATGAGCCATCACGGCATTGATGGCTGTAACCCGGTTGTCCTGGATCATCGTCTCAGGTACTAACAGAGCAGACGTAATGCGAAGTGAATCGGTGGGCGTTCTGTCAACGTAGGGAGCATCATCGATGAGTTCGCCACCCGGACCAAGTATGTATCCGAATCGGATCCAACCGGTGAAAAGGTCGTTGCACGTTTCGGGAAAACCCAGATCGGTCTGACGGTCTGCCCCGGCATGGAACAGGAAATAGGCGCCATACTCCGAGAAATCTATCTCTGGATACGACGAATCCGCGACATGGAAACAGTCCTGGGAATAGGTCACGAGTCCCCCGGTTACCTCCGCAAAAGCACACTTCCCGTAACGGTTCATTGGTCCCGGCAGTTGGAATACCGAATCTCGATACGGAGGATAGATATCCCACTCCAGATGGATTCTTCCCTGCGATACATGTTCCCAGTACCGGGCCAGCGCCCGCATGTGAGCATCGAAATAAAGTGAATCATGCGGAGGCGGATCAATCAGGTTTCCTTCCCGTGCGATATACTCTTCGTCCGACAGTGTATCCAGCGGCCTTGATAAGTTCATCCAGCCACGGCTTGTGGTATTCGGATTATCCGTGCTCTCATACTGGAAATTGAACCGCATGACAAGACACTTGATCGTAGTATCATAGTCGGCGGCCAGCGCCTGAGCCGGCAGAGCCCAAGGTCTGGGCCTGGTCGATTCGAGCGGAGTGAGATTGTTTCTCTCAGCGATCCAACTTGGATGCTTTACGAGATTCTGCTCCGCGGCAGAGTCTACTACAATTCGGCTGATCTCATACAGCTTGTCGTCGGCACCAGCAGTGGACGCCAAGATAATTGCCATGAACGTGAGGCATAGAGATTGCAGCCATGCTCTCTCTCTTCCTATTGCCAATCCTCGTTCCTTCCTCCAATGTTTACAGCAACAACTGCAATGATACGCGCAGAGTGTTCGCCATGAATACCGACGATGCCTGTGAAGGCACATACGAGAAATCAAATCCAAATGTGTCGAACAGCGACAATCCTACACCAAATGTAAAATACTTGCTCTGACCTTCATGATCAAAGTAGTATCCTCCACGCGCCGAAAGCAAGTTCGCATATGAAAACTCTGCACCACCGCTCAGGATTGACTGGTTAAGTTCCTCGCTGAACCCGTCATCCAAGCCAACCAGCATCTTGTTGACCTCGCCGGTTAGGAGCAGTCGATTATACTCTGAACTCAGCAGCTTGTAAGCAAATCCTACTGCCAGGTTGCGTGGAAGTTCGTCGCTCTGGCCATAGTCTGAATACTGGATAGCCGGGCCAAGATTCGTGACAGCCACACCCCAGGTTAGTTTCGGGGTGGCAAGGTAAAGCAATCCCACATCAAAGGCAAAACCAGTCGCATTTCCATCGCCAAGCTCTTTGCCTGCCCCTTGACCGTACAGGCGCGAAATTATGATCTTGGCTGCGATTCCGCCCTTCAGCTTGTCGTTGATGGAAGTACCGTAGCATCCGGTAACAGCCATGTCATAGGACTCGAATGTCTCAAGTACTTCGCTGCCTGTGGTTGTACGGTAGTTCTTGCCATAGCTGAAAAAGGTGACATTGCCACCAAACGTTCCCCAACCCTTCTTCTGTGTAACGGCTGAGAGGAACCCATAGTACATATCATTCTCTGCCAAACCGAAATCTGCCGCCCAGTTGACGTGCATAAGACTGATCTCTGACCGGCCACGCGCCAGGTAAGCCACCTTGTCCTCGCTGGCAAACCAGATATTGTCATTGCGAGTGATCACACCGATAGTGCCGGTTCTCCCCAGTCCTCGCATATCGGAACGTGCCCACGCCTGACCGTCGAACTCGATCAGCCCAACTTCAGTGGCAAAATAAGTTCTCTGACGGTCACCACCGATTCCGAGGATCTTCGCGGAAGCGGGATTGACCGGTAGTTTGATAGTAGTACCAGCCTCAGGTTCGCCGTCACCAAGGTCATTGACTGTCCTGACCTGGGCGAGGTAGGATAACCGGGCTTCCTCGGTCTCCAGCGGCTGATTACGAATCAGATCATCCAGCGTCTCACCTTCAGCCACCAGCCTTGTCTCGTAGCCCGGGGCCTGCCATCTGCTGCCATCAAAGTAGAACACACCGTACTCAGTGCCTAACCAGACACGGTCCTGATAGTCCACATATACGGAGTTGATCTCCCCCCTGGTCTCAGCCAGAAAAGGTAAATCAATGATAGTACCAGGGGTTAGTTCCCCCGCCACGTCATCAGTCGTCTCCTCAGCCAGGTCAGGCTCAACCACTGCTTCTACAGCCTGTTCGGCGACAGCTTCCTCAGTTTGTAGTGTGTCAGGAGAAGCTTCCGTTTCCGGGACTGCCTCTATTTGCTCGGCTGGTGCAACAGGTCGTATCGTGACAAGAGCGTTGAACTTCTCTTTGTAAAGCTGTTGTTCGGAATCTGTTCCATAGAGCGAAAACTTCCTGGCGATCCGGTCTGCAGAATCATCGAGAACAACCTGGTAGGAAGTTATGTTACTCCAGTTCATACCGTCATAGCGATACAGTTCGTTGTTCACAATTGCATAGAGGTTCCGCAACGAGTATCCCCCGATAGCCTGAACCGGAGCCGAAGGCAAGTCGTCTTCCGGAACCGTCAATTTGTCAACGGTGAGGCCATTGAATATCGCCATACCGGAATCAGTACCGATCAGAATGGAGTTCCCAACGCCATGCAACGCTGTGACGTGCTCGGTAGTCAAATGTTCTTCCAGAGAAATCGGTCTCCAACTTCTACCCCCGTAGAGCACCACACCGCTCTCCGAGGCAACCATGAGTGCTTCACCGGCCGATGCAATAGCACTAATCTCGTTACCGAATAGAGCCCCGTATGGGATTTCCAACTCCTCATTGATGAATCTGTTCCGTGACCGTTCGATGGCAACTGCCACTCGATCCATCTCCATCTCGGTGAACAGAGTGTCTTTGAGACCGTCGTTGAGCTTACTCTCGGCTTCATTCAGTCTGTCCCAGTTCAAACGACAAAGTTGATAGCAGATCAGAGCCGAGTCGAGATCGCCAAGCAGCCTTTCGGCAGCGTCGTACTCTTCGGGCAAGGATGTGACTATTCGCTCTTTGAGCGCCACCAGCCATTCATAATCCTTCTCATTATTGGCCCGGGCCACCCGATCTACTATCTCCTCAAGATGCTCTTCGCTGTCGGTAGCATAGTAGTTGCGAACTACCTGGTGAATGGTCTCGTCGGTTTTTGTTTCGAACATTTCCGATGTATGCCAGTTATTTTTATCATGGCGTACCAGCCCCATTGGCGTAACGGCCCAGAGTTCATAGTCACGGTAGGAACCGTCACCTCCGGTGCTCACCGGGACCACCGCCGTGACCGGCTGGAATCTTGCAGGGACCGATGCTTCCATCCAGGCATCAGCCAATGGGTATTTCCCCAGCCCGGCCGGATTCCAATGCGTTGCAGTAGCATCATCTGCGATGGCAACGTAGGCTTCACCCATTCCTGCCGCACGAGCGCCCGGCGCAATACGCAAAAACAGGGCTGCGGCGGCAGAAACGTCCGCCATACCGTCGGCGGCCATGCCAGCTACAAGAAACAGAGCCACAAACGTCAATGTCAGTTTGCGTGCTTTCATACCGATTATTCTCCACATATAGTTAGTTCATCACAACAACTTTTACAAACTTCTCGACCGCAGCCCCAGCTAGGGGAACCGCGGTTGCCTTGAATATATAGACTCCGCTGGCAACGCGATCACCATCAGTGTCTTTGCCATTCCACCCAATCTGCACCTCATCGTTGGGGTAGTAGTCCGGGCTCAGATCGTAGTATTCCGAACTCCAGATCCTTCGACCGGAAAGGGTAAAGATTCTCATACTTAGTCTTTGTATCGGCTGAGTCAGCTCAAAATAGAACGTAGTTGAATCACCCATCGGATTGGGGTAGTTCAGCACTTCGTTCATAGCCACTCCTCCAGTAGAAATAATTTGCAGCGAGAACTCGACAGTTGAGACATTATTGGCATTATCCCAGGCTTTAACCTTCAGCAGATGCTCCCCTGGCGCAAGACCATTTAGTACGTAAACAAGCTCACCGGTGGTGAAATCGTCCTGCTGGTATTCGAACAATTGCGTCAGATTAACCGCGTCCTCAGTCTGCCTGTCCACGACCAGGCTAATACCATGCCCGAGTCCCCCGGCCAGGTTGATACCGGATTCATCAGAGAGAATCACTCTGAGCGTCTCTTCCACACTCACGGCATCGCCGCTTACAAAATTGGAGCGACCGACAATACCGTAGACAATTTCGGGGCCAGTTGAATCAGTTGTCTGGACAAGTGTCTGGCTTACCGTAATACTGTCTATCAATCCTATCCCGTCAATAGAATCGAGCAGAGCATAGGCAGATACTCGAGCCGAGTGACCCCCATAGCCAATGTCGAGAGGCGAAATGAAATTGAACTCAAACCCACCCTGACTGATGGAGGCCGAGCCACGGAATATGGCCGGTCCGGCGACGCCATACGGGATAGACTCTACAATCACGCCGTTGCTCATCCGGTTGTAGACTTTCTCGCGATCACTGTCATAAACGGTCACCATCAGGTTGCCGTCAGCCACAATTGTCTGTCCATCCCCATCAATAATCCTTCCGGACACATTCGCCTGCCCCAACGCCACAAGCGAGTCAGGCATTGTATCGAATTCGATATCCAGATAGGGTAAAGCCAACCTGAGATAGGGATCACCAAGGAACTCGTACGCGCGATCATTGTTCTGTATTACCGGGCCAGGGTACTGCCGAAGCAGCTTGGCGACGAACAACGCCTCGCATATGGTGAGCGAATCAGAAGAAAACAGAACACTATCGACCACCTGGTTGAGACGGGCGTTATCGGCAGAGTACACCAAGCGGGTAGCAGAAATGACACCGATTGCCCCCCCGTTGGGCATTGACAAAAAGTCTTCAGCCATGCCTTCGCGGTGAGGATCATCAAAAAACCCTATGGCGCATGAAGCCGCATATACCAGGGAAAGGCGATCTGAATTCGTTAATCTCGGAAGATCCGTCGAACGTGTCAGGACGTGCTCGTGCGCCCACACGTCAGGATTGCCGTGCCCTACATAGTTCACTATCAATGATCCGTCATTGAAGGCATCGACAATTGCATCATTTACCGCCGGTTTCTGACCATTGACAAAAGGGTAGTCCCACAAGTAGACTTTATTGCGATTGAGGTATCTCGGGATGTAGTATCTCTCAAGCGAATCGGACTGTATTGCGTGTATCGTTTCGTTGTCGTACTTGCCAAACTCATCATCGGCTACAAGTGTAATGCGTGTCCGCCACGTCCCCATACCAGACGACGATTCATAAGTCTTGATCTTGGCAACAATACCGTCGATCTCCGAGATCGACCGCACCGGTAAGCGGGCAGCCAGCATGTCGTATCCGCGATCACCGCTGAGATAGCTGCCATCGCTATCGAGTATTCCGTAGGCTCCAAAGTATACATAGTTGTCGTCGGAATACGTATAATCCTTGGGATTGATGTATGATGGAACATGGTTCGGCACACCCGTACCAAGATTGTCGAGAAAGTCATAGCTGGCATCACCGACGAAAAGAACAGCCGAAGGTGCCGGGTCGGGATAAATGTCCGGATTCTCGTAGGTAAATTTGAGGAAGTCCCGGATCGCCGTAGGGTCGTTCAAGCCGTAAGAGAAGTTGTCGATCATGTCCTCAACCGATACGACTTGAATCGAATACCCCTGGCCGCTTCGGTAATCAACATACTCATTGACATGTGGGGCCAAAGCCCGCGACGTAACCACTATAAGATCTGTCTGACCGGCCGGAGCGCGCAGATTCAGAACGTCTGCTGCCTGGATTGAGGACGGAGGATAGGCTCCGGCAATTGTCCCGCAGAAGAACCGGTTCGGACCGGCGCCAGACAAATCGGCACGGAAACTAACCAATCCTCCCGTAGTATCATAGCCTATGATAACAGCAGGGTTCTTGGGATCAGATATGTCAAACACGCTGGGGAGTGAGCTAAAACTGTCAATCACCCTGATCTCCGCCCCGGCATCGGTATCTCCAAGAATAATGTCCAACCGACCGTTGGCAGGCTGAAGAAGGCTTGGATATCCAATATCAACGAAGTTGAAATACGGGGGAATACTCCCTATCACGCTAAGTGGCTGCAAATCCATGCTCAGTTGATTGAGCTCGCCGTCACCACCTCGCAAGGAGTGTGTTGTGAACGTGCAGTTGAACATGTTGCACTGTTCTTTGATGGCACTTATGCCATTGATCGTAAGATCGATGTGCTCGCTGCCACCGGTGCGACAATTAAGATGAACGTGTGCCGAGTCACTTTCCAGTGCCCCCGGCGCAGTCACACTCAGTTCAAGAGTTGTCTGATCAGACCAGAACCACGTGTAGTAGTCTATGAAATGACCATCGACTTCTCGGGAAATCAGTCGGTCCTGCTCAGCATGCACTCTTCTCCAGAAAGTCGTAATAATCGTATCTACACCACCGGAGAGTGAACCGTCCACCTGCTCCATCCGCTTTGCCGGATTACTGAAGTTTCCGGCCACAGCCAACCAGTAGATATTCTCATTCGTGTACGTGTTGTTGATGTATGAAATCGGGTAACCGGCTCTCACCAGCCAGCGATCAACTGCCTCGCCATAAAAGACCAGACGGTCTCCACTATTGAAATAGCCGTC
>QNAF01000099.1 GCA_003641405.1 Candidatus Zixiibacteriota bacterium
GTATATCAGTTTGTCAACAGGCCGCTTCGCAGGAATGACGGGAGGAAGGGCAGGGGTGACGAAGGGGGAAGCAGGGGGTGCCGTTAAAGGTGCGGGTGTGACAGGTAATGTCGGGTTTCTCACTCTAACGGACAATGTTCGGAACCCGACGATTGCTATACAGCATAGATATCAGGTTGACAAGCAACCTGACCTACGAGTCTGCCGATATCTCGGCGCCAGACGGCGCACGAGGACGTACACCGCCCACACAACGATGCTATAAGGTTTATCAACAAGAAGTCCTGAAGCAGGGGGAATGTGAAGATTCCTCTGCTGTTCACATGATTTGATTCATCCTTTCCGCATTCCGCGGAAAAATAGTCCCATCTATACATTGCGAACAAGGCAAGCGAGCACATTACGGTTCGCTTAACGTTCGCGCCACCAATGAGTTACGTACGACGACGCATTGTTGGCATTGCTCTTGCTCAACAGCCAACTGGATAGTAGTGGCTATTGGAGTATGCAATGGCGGAAGAAGAAAAGAAAAGCAGCGAAGAAAAGCAGCCGGAAGACGGCGAGAAACAAGCGAAAGCCAAGAGCGGCTTGATGAAATATATCATCTTCGGCGGCGTGGGCGTAGTGGTGGTGGTTGCAGCGGTGTTTGTGACGCTGATGTTCGTCGGGGGAGGCGAACAGGTCACGGAAGCCGAGACGGACGACCATAGCGAACAGATCAAAGTCGCCGAAGAGTCTTCCGCACACGGCACCAGTCACTCAGATCATGGAGCCAGCAAAGCACACGAGACCAGTCTACAGGCTGCGTCTGATGATGGACACTATGAAGAGTTGACTGACTATGAGGCTGAGTCCGAGCTGGCGCTTCTCGATGAAAACGATCAGGCTGTCATTGATGACATAGTGAGAAGTTTGGAGATTCTCGATTACGTGCCGGAAGGTATTGGTGAAGAACACTCAGAAAGTATGTCTGTCGAGGATTCTGTTGAGACAGTCAACTGGCTGGATAGCGAAAAGGCCGCTCTCACTGCGAGAGAAAATGATGTTAAGGCTCGCGAAAAAGCCATAAGCAAGCTTGACAAAGAAGTCACGCGCAAGTTGCTGACTCTCGAACAAGCAGAGTCAACTCGCATATCCCAGTTGGCAAAGCTCTATGATGGTATGGAGCCCAGGGCAGTCTCCAAGTTGATAGCCAACCTGGACGACGCCACTGTTGTCTCGCTTTTGCCACGTATGAAACAGAAGAACGCCTCGAATGTGATGTCTATGATGCCGGCCAAGAGAGCCGCGAGACTGTCAAAATTGATGATTACGATTGCGGAGAACTAATGTCGCCAAACGCGACTAACATACTCGATCAACTGCTTGGCGGTTTTGACGTCAACAATGTTGTCCCAGCCAATGGCTCTGATGGGCCGGCGATGGGAGAACTTGCGTTTGTCGATGTGATGGCACTGCTGGGTAACTCGCAAGTAATCGGGACGGGTGAAGTCGCGGTAGACACAAAACTTCAAACAGATTCCGGGCTTCAGCAGATAATGGCGTCACTATTGAATAGTGGCGAAGTGCAAACCAACCTGGAGCTAATCCCGAGTTTGCCGACTGAAGTCACAGCCGAAGCGGAAGTCGAAGTCACAGCCGAGGGAGAAGAGGCGTCCAATATCAACGCGGGGCGTTTGAATCACCTGGCTGATCTCAATATCACACATACTCAGAATCAGCGAACGTTGATGAATCTGTCGAAAACAGGCATGGCGGCGCAGCCAGCAATAATTGATGAACTTGCAGCCAAGTCCGGTCCTACCTTATATAGAATACTCGAATCCAATGTGACAAACGGCCAGCTTGAACTAACCGTGATCGGCGAAGGGGAGAGCGCCGAGCCGGTCAAGCTGATCATTCCTGTCGATGCCCTCACGTTAGCCGAATCCGGTAAAGCGACCGGGTTGCGGACTCAGGCGAACCGGGTTCCACTAAAGGGTCTTGAACCTCAGGCGAATTCTCAACTCGATAATCTTCTGGCGAAACTGAACCTGAAAGTGGTAGAGGTAAAAATTGAATCGTTACCGTCCGCCGATATCAGGGTTAGCAGGCCTGTTCAGGTTGCAGTGACGGGCGAAATCAGCGGTGCCCAGGTGATTCTCAAGGCCAGGTTGAACGGTCAGAAAAACGAACTGCGTGCCCCGGAGAAGAAAGCGTCTCTCAGGAAAGCGTCATCCGGCGAAGTGTCGCTCGGTAAGGTGTCATCCGGCGAAGCGTTGTCCGGCAAAGTGTCATCCGGTAAAGCGTCACCAGCCATGAGATATGATCGCAGCACCGATAATCCTGGCGTGCCACCAGAGAGGCTTGCTGGTCGTGCGACAACATTGTTGCCAACCAACTCAAGGACTTCCATGCCGTTTGATCTTGTTGCCAAACTTACATCGACCCAGCGGATGCAGGCCGGTGAAGCATTGTCCGACAAAGCGTCGCCAGCTATGAGATATGATCGCAGTACCGATAATCCAGGCGTGTCATCAGAGCGGCCTGCTGGTCGTGCGGCAACATTGTTGCCAACCAACTCGCGGACTTCCATTCCATTTGATTCCGCTGATAAGCTTACATCGGCCCAACGGATGCAGGTAGCGGAAGCATTGATGATTGCCGATGAAGATGTAACGTCTACCGGTTCTACGTCCATTACCAAACCTACTGGCACTACGATGGAATTGCCGGCTGTGCGTCTGACGGTGCCGACTGATCTCGGCAAATGTTTGCGTCCAAATGGGCAGTCAGTGATGATGAAGATTGAGCCGGAACATCTTGGACCGGCGAGACTGAATTTGACATTGCGCAACAATGTGTTAACGGCGCGAATCACGGTGGATACACCTCTCGCCAGAGCCACCGTTCAAAACTCGCTTGATCAGTTGGCAAACCAACTCGAGCGGGCAGGGATTCACGTTGACAAGTTCGAGGTTGCTCTGAGTAACGGTGATTCCCGCAATCAGTTCATGGATCGCAGACCAGCCTGGTCGCATGCTCACAAAGCACAACAGCACCGTTTTGACGAAGAATTTCAATTGGAGCCGACAGTATCAGCGCCGATCATCACCCCCCTGATGACAGATTACGTGGGGACAGACGGCGTGAACCTGCTGGCATAGGAGATAGGATATGTCGTTTATTTCACCAGTAGCGGTTGACAGTAACGGACAACCGCGGGCAACCGGAAGCATGCAGAATCTGGGGAAAGACGACTTTCTCGAACTTCTGATAACAAAACTCCAGCATCAGGACCCTCTCAGTCCGATGGACGATGAGGACTTCATAGCACAGTTGGCGCAGTTCTCTTCGCTTGAGCAAATGGCTAACATCTCCGAAGGTATCGCCACGGCTAATCAGTGGGATTACCTGCAGATGCAATCCGTCAATAACATGATGGCATCGGGTCTTGTCGGTAAGGAAATAAAGGCGGAATACGACGGTGTCTATCTGGATGCTAACAATCAGCCAGTTATATCGTTCACGACTTCGGAGTATGCTGAAGACATTGAGTTCGTGATTCGTGACTCGCAAAATAACATCGTGGCCACGTTGACGGAAGAAAACGTGCAGCCGGGGACCGGTACAATTACCTGGGACGGTGAGGATACTCTTGGTAACCGCGTCGAGGAAGGCTACTACACTATCGAAGCGAAAGCTACGGACGGAGATGGTGAGACATTTACACCGCATCTGTCTCTGGTCGGGATTGTCAGTTCGATAGTGTACCGCGACGGTGCTGCTTACCTGAGCGTCAACGGCACCGAGATACCCCTTGGTGATGTTACCGCAATCGGTGAACCGGGTGCGTTCACAGATACCGGAGACAGTGATGGAAGCGGTGACGGAAGCGGCGAAATTGAGGAAGAAACAGCCTAGTCAGGCTGCGAAGATAGAGGTAGGGAAGGCAAAGAGATGAGTCAGGCAAGTGCAATGAAGGTCAACCAGTACCAGCGTCCCGTCAATCTGCTTGAGATCGCTGAGCGCGGCAAGCAGAACACCAAGGCGACAGAAGGGAGTGATGTCTCCTTCAAGCAGATGTTCTCAGCCGAGTTGGCCGAGAATCGTGGAGTATCGTTTTCGAAACATGCCAGCGAGCGGCTGTTCTCCCGTGGGATAGAACTCTCCAATGAGCAATTGAATGCGATTGCTTCAGCAATTGACAAAGCGGATGCCAAGGGTTCGCGCGAGACATTGATACTTATGGACGATCTTGCCCTGGTTACTTCGATTAAGAACCGTACGGTTATTACAGCCTTTGATCGTGAACACCTGCGTGAAGGCGTGGTGACGTCCATTGACTCAGCAGTGATCCTGTGAAAGAAGATAATAGAATGAATGATAGAAGAAACACAAACGCAATAAGGTTGGACCCCATTATCGATGGGGAGACCTTGCGGAAAAGCAAGGAGGTAGATGTACTATGATGGCATCTCTCTATTCTGGTGTGTCCGGTATGAAGAACCACCAGGTCAAACTGAACGTCATCGGCAATAACATCGCCAATGTGAATACCATTGGTTATAAGTCGGGACGTGTGAATTTTCGGGAAGCGCTGGTTCAAACCTACAAAGGGGCCAGCCGACCCAGCACGACTATGGGCGGTACCAATCCGCAGCAACTCGGTCTGGGCATGCAGGTTGCGACCGTTGACAATCTCTTCCTGCAGGGAGGGTTGGAAACTACCGGTCAGATCACAGACCTGGCCATTCAGGGCTCAGGGTTCTTTATCCTGGGAGACAATAATGGAAACTCCTTCTATTCTCGCGCAGGAGCTTTCGGTTTCGACGCCGACTCTAATCTGGTCGATCCTGCCACGGGCCTGTTCGTACAGGGCAAAATGGCAGACTCCAGCGGGGTCATTCCGTCGAGTGCCACAATCGGAAATATTCAGCTACCGTTTGGTCAACAGGATCCCGCAAGAGAGACGGATGTTGTCACACTGGCAAACAACATCGATGTGTCAGCAACTGATTCAGTTGCAACACTCGTGTCCGCCGGCGGTTCAAACGTGGTTACTGCAAGCGGCACGGCGATTGATGGTGTCGGCGGTCGACACGAAATAACGATTACCGGCAATCAGGCCGTCAATGCTACGTATACCGGGGTGAGTGTCGGCGACGATGGCACCGGTAACCCGGTGGCAAACCTTACCGCCAATATGACCCTGAATGACTTAGGAATAACAGTCTTCGACGATTTCGGTATGACAGTTGACGGAGGCTCAGAACAGTTGATTTCCGGGCTAAGTGCTACTTCAACGATCCAGGATTTAATTAACAGTATCTCCGGGATTGATGGTGTTACTGCCGAGCTGGTCGGTGGTCAGGTTCAGATCACCAGAGATAAAGCAGGCAGCAACGCCGATCTCTTCTTCACGTCATCAGCCAGTTCGTTGACTGTAAACGGGAATGGTGCTGCGACAGCAGGCAACATTGTAGGTGTAGTATTTGGCATTGCCGCCGCAGGGACATTCTCATCGGCTGGCGGAGCAGAATCGACATTTGCTGGAATCAATACATTTACACCCAATCGCGGGTACGGCGTTGCGGCCGGCCCGATTGTAACTAACCTTGAGAATATAGTAGACGCAAACACCGGAATGGTTACAGGTTTGTCTGGAATCGATGGTGGAGGCATCACGATCACTACGGGCATGGCCGGACTGACGGCAACCGGCGGAGACAATCTGATAATCGATACTGCTGATACAACTCATTCAGCATCGATAAACGTGTTCGATTCACAGGGTGGAAAACACACGCTGTCAATCGAGTTTTTCAAGTCGGTAGTGCCGAACAGGTGGGAATGGTCCGTCAGCACAACCGGTCAAGAGGATATTACTGCCGGAGGCTACGGCTACGTTTCGTTTAACTCTGACGGTTCGCTCAATACCTTCGACTATTTCGGCGGTTCAAGCGGTGTCACAATCGATCCAAACACCGGTGCCGATTTAATGCACCTCAGGTTTGACGCCGGAACGATTGGTGAATTCGATGGTCTGACCGGTTTTGCCCAGGACGGCAATCACCGAGCTGCCATCATTAACCAGGATGGTTACGGTCTGGGAATGCTCGAGAAGATCGACATCGACCAGACCGGCAACATATTCGGCATATTCTCAAACGGTGTGACACGTAATCTGGCCCAGATACTGCTGGCCGACTTCAATAACCAGGCAGGTCTTCGTAAAGCCGGCAGGTCACTGTGGCAGACGTCACCAAACTCAGGTCCGCCTGTTGACGGTGTGGCGGGTTCTACCATCTCCGCAATGATCACTTCCGGGGCGCTGGAGGCGTCCTCGGTCGATATTGCCCAGGAGTTCACCAGTATGATCACGGCTCAGCGCGGTTTCCAGGCAAATGCCAGGATTATCACCACATCTGACCACATGCTGGATGAATTAGTCAATTTGAAACGATAGGATAGATGATGATTAAGGTCACCAGGATAAACGATAGCGAGTTGGTGATTAACGCCGACTTGATTGAGTTCGTCGAATCGACTCCCGACACTATGATCTCGCTGACAACAGGCAAGAAGATCATGGTCAAGGAGTCAATTGATGATGTTATCCATCGGGTGGCCACATTTAAGCGGTTGGCGTCGCCCCGGGCAACTGAACCGGGCGACGTCATTCCAACTGACGGGAGATAATCATGGCTGCGGATGAAGACAAGACCACCGTTGAGGTTCCCGAGAACGCCGAAGGAGACGGGGCAAAGAAGAAAGGTGGTCCCAGCATAATAATGCTGGGTGGCATCGCTGTTGGGGCCATTGTCATTGGTGTCGTGTTAGCCCTGTTTGTTATTGCGCCGATGATGTCAGGTTCTGATGGTGGGGACGAGGAACAGGCAGAAATCACCGAGCAGCAGGGAGAATCTGATTCGCACGGGAAGTCCAAGGACGCTAAGAAAAAGAAAGATGACGGTCACGGTGGTGGCGGCGGTGAGTCGCTGGTATACGCTATCAAGGATATCGTGGTCAATCCCGCCGGTACCGGCGGGACTCGTTTCCTGTCCTGCTCGATCGCGTTTGAACTCGGTTCTTCGGAACTAGTAGCGGAGTTTGAGGCGCGTGAGTTGCTTGTACGTGACGCCCTTATCACGATTCTCTCATCGAAAACGGTGGCTGAATTGACAAACGTAAGACAGAAAGAAATTGTCAGGTACATGGTGAAGAAACGCGTCTCGCAACTCCTCGACACAGAGGAGATAGAGGCTGTTTACTACACTGATTTTGTGCTACAGTAAGGATAAGAACCTTGGCGAAAATTCTCTCACAGGACGAGATTGATGCACTGTTGACGACAGTGTCTTCTGGAGATGTGGACGCGGAGTCCGGCGCAATAGATGACGAGAAACTGCGCTCGGTTGTTGCATACGATTTCAAGCATCCGAACCGTGTGTCCAAAGACCAGATTCGAACGCTTGAGAATATGCATGACAATTTTGCCGGGCATTTCGGTTCTTCATTATCGACCATACTGCGATCGATCGCTGACGTCGATCTTGTGTCTGTTGACCAGATAACCTACTCAGAGTTCATAATGTCGTTGGTTTCGCCCTCATGTACATATACGTGGGTGGCCCCGCCGCTTGATGGTATATGCCTGGTCGATTTCAATCCTACGCTCACATTTGCTATCATCGACCGAATGTTCGGTGGTCATGGCAAGATCCTGGAGACCGAACGTGAACTCACCAGGATAGAGCGGTCCGTAATGGAAAACCTTGCCTCGCGGCTATACCGACAACTCGAAAAATCCTGGATGCATTTGGTTGAGATAAGCATTGAGCAAAAGAGCTACGAAAACAACCCGCAGTTTATTCAGATAGTACCGCCGGGTGAGACAGTTGTCGTGATTTCGTTCCAGGTGAAACTGTTTCAATCAACAGGGCTTCTGACCATATGTTATCCCTATGTGTCACTGGAACCGATCATTACGAAGCTTTCGGCTCAGAACTGGATTGATGCCACCAAGCGCAAGAGCGAGGAAGAAGAGCGTGCAGTCAATGTTCACAATGTCAAGAGAGTGAAAGCAAACGTTGCTGCTGTGTTGCTCAACTCGCGCATCAAGATGCATGAGTTCCTCAATCTCAAAGTTGGAGACGTGGTTCCTTCAGAAATGAAAATCGACCAACCCATAGAAATCGCTGTCAATAGACGTAAGAAATTCACTGCCCGTCCCGGGCTAAGCGGCAAGAAGCGAGCATGCCAAGTGATTGAAGTGCACGACATGATCGCAGAGGAGATGAAGAATGACTGACGAGAAGGATATGGATCAATCAGCTGATTCCGGGCTGCCCGAAGGAAAAGAGCAGGCTGCGGAGTCCCCGGAAGAGGTCTCCGATTCCGGTGCCAAGGCTGCTGAATCTCCGTCAGTTGAAGAAGAACCGGCGGTAGCTACGGCTGAGGAGAACGAAGCAGGCGAAGATGCGTCGAGTGATGCTGATGGCGGCGACCTCGCAGACGTGAGTGGTGAACCCTCCGACGAAGACTTCAAAGTCGTCAATGAGGACGACGCCCCGGAAGAAGATGCCGAAGCTGCTATGCTTAAGATGCTTGAGGACCTGCCTGAGGAAGACAACCAGGCTAGTCCCGATGAGATCAACTTCGGATCAGCTTCCGTCTCGGAAGCGGAATTTCAACACCTGCAGGAACCTGCAGGGTCAAACAAGCCACAGAATATAGAATTGTTGATGGATGTCGATCTTCCGATTTCTATTGAATTGGGTCGTGCCAAGATGACTGTGGCTGACATCCTGGCTCTTGGACCAGGGTCCGTGGTTGAGTTGAACAAACTGGCTGGCGAGCCGGTTGATCTGTTGGTCAA
>QNAF01000100.1 GCA_003641405.1 Candidatus Zixiibacteriota bacterium
ATGTATCTACGGGGTGGAATTCCCTGCTGACCAGTTTGTACGGGCGCGTGACATGAATTATGTCCCGAACTCCTTTAAGGGTAAGTATGCGGTCGGAATCCACCTGGTCCTTGTTCCCGGTGATCCCAATGGCCGTCCGAATAGCACCTGGCATGGGATGAGCAGTCAGCCCCATGTTCTCGATTTCTTTACAGACCTTGGCCACCATCTCTGGGGTGGCACTTCGTTCCATGACAATTAACACTTCTGACTCCCGGTAGTATGTCTAATCTGCAAGTGAACTGATTTCATGATTCAAATCCCAATCGGCAAGCACCTTACATCTCTTCAGGCGCTTCGAGACCCAACAGGTACAAGCCTTCATTGATTACCACCTGCACCGCCCTGACCAGCGCGATCCTGACCGCTGTCAGGTCCGCCTGATCCGAAATGATCTTCTGGATATTGCCCTCGTCGTCCTTCCGCTGGTATACACTGTTAAACGCTTCGGCCAGCCTTAGCAGGTAGTTGGCGATATAATACGGTTCGTGCTGCTCGGCGACATCAGTAACAATTTGCGGGAAATCCGCGATCAGTTCGATTACCCGGTTCTCCTCGTCAGCGACCAACAGGCGGTAGTCTACATCCGACGAGATTTCCAGACCACTCTTCCGCAACAACGAACGAAGTCTGGCGTGTGTGTACTGAAGATAAGGACCCGAAGCACCGAGGAAGTTCAGAACTTTGTCCCAATCGAAATCGACATCACGCTGTCGTCGCACCGAGAGCTGCGCAAAAATCACCGCCCCCAAACCGACTTCATGGGCAACTTGATCTATCCCTGCCAAATCTGAGTTCTTTTCCTTGATCTTCTCACGCACCAATCGGGAAGCTTCCGAGATGACATCTTCGAGCAAGACGATATTCCCGCCTCTGGTAGACATCGACTTGCCGCCAAAACGAATCATCCCGAAGCCCACATGTTTCAAGCGCGAGCTCATTCTTTCATCAAGGGGAACGCCTTCAGCTTCTTCAAGTAACGCCATCGTCTTAAAGCATTGCTTGAAATGATCCGATTGGGCAGAATTGACAACATAAAGAGATTCGTGAAAGTCCTGGTGCCTCTCCCAGCGGTAGACCATTCCGGCAAGGTCACGTGTGGCGTAGAGGGTGGCGCCATCACCTTTCCGTAGAAGCAGGGGCGGCAATTGATCGTCCCCCAGTTCAACAACCAAAGCACCCTGCGATATGGAAGTCAGACCAGCCGTTTCCAGCCGTTCTATCAGCGGCTCCATCCGTTCATTCAGTTCGGATTCACCGTACACCCAGTCGAATTCAACACCGAGAAGTCCATATACACGGTCAAACTCGGCGTGCGATATCTTCTTGAACGTCTCCCACAGCCTGAGTGCATCCGGATTACCTTCTTCGAGCCTTCTGAACGCCAGGCGCGCCTCATCATCAAGAGACGGGTTCTGTTCGACTTCCTGGTGATAGCGTACGTACAGGGCCAAAAGATTCTGGACGGCATTGCCTTCGAGAGTTTTCTCGTCACCCCACTTCTCGTAGGCAACAATCATCTTGCCAAACTGAGTGCCCCAGTCTCCGGGGTAGTTGATTCCAACAACGTCGTAACCGAGCTTGCGAAAAATCCTGCGAAGGCTGTTTCCCAGAACCGTAGAGCGCAAGTGCATCACACCAAACGGCTTGGCGATATTTGGCGATGAGTACTCCACCAGATAGGCTTTGCCCTTGCCAATATCGCTGTTTCCATACTGATTTGAGCTGCCGATAACTTTTCTCAGAGTCTCCCCTGCCAGGATTTCCGGATTCACCTGTCCGTTAAGAAAACCACCAACGGCCTTGCTGCAACTAATAAGCTGATCGCCCTCGTGACTTTTGAGGATCCGGGTCGTCTCGTCTGCCACTTTTGCAGCAATAGCAGGAGGCTTGTCTTTCAGCAAACCGGCCTGTCGGAACACCGGAAACGCAAACCGCCCCATACTGCGGTCTTTGGGCGTTTCAAGGGAGTTGTAGATAAACTCCGTGCTGAAAGCGTTGTCACCATCACCCACCTTGGCGTAAATCTCAGGATAGACATTCCTGAACGCCTGGGCCGTGGCCTCGGCAAACTGTTGTTTGTACTTGTCCTTCTTCATAGTGTCACCGAACTCGCAAGTTCGAAGGCGTAAATATCTATCAAGCTACAGGTAATCGCAACTACATATATTGGAACGTGACTCAAGGAAGAGCTTTTCTGATGTCACTCAGGAGACAGCGAACGGATTTCAGGCCTTCTCTCCGATTTTTTGCCTGACGAAAAGCGCTGATAAGAGCTGAACCGATCACGACACCATCGGCGTGACGACAGAGGCGCACAGCCGATTCCGGCGAAGACACACCAAATCCAGCCACAAACGGCCTGGACAGGCTGCGAGAAAGCCCTTTGAGGTAGGCATCTGTCGAACTGCTGAACTTACGAGCGGCCCCGGTAACTCCGGCCACCGTCACAGCATAGACGAAATCCGTACAGGCGCTATCCACCAGTTGCACGCGCTCCGGCGAAGACGTAGGCGCCACAAGGAATATCGCCGAAAGATCCAAGTCCTTGAGACATAAGAGAAAGTCTGCGGCCTCTTCTACCGGAAGATCAGGGATAATAAACCCATCGGCACCGGCTCGGTGTGATGCTGCGGCAAAAGCCTCAACCCCTCGAGCCCAGACAGGATTGAAATAGCCCATCAGTACGATCGGCACTCCACTGCCCGCACGTATTTGTTCAACAGCCTGCAGGACTTTCTTCATATCCGTGCCGTTGGCCAGTGCGATCTGCGAAGAATACTGTATCTGGGGGCCGTCCGCCATGGGATCGGAAAACGGCATCCCCAACTCAACGATATCCGCGCCGGAGTCAATTGCGGTGCGGACGAGATCTATAGACGTGTCGAAATCCGGATACCCCACCGTGAGAAACGGGACAAGCAGTTTGTGCTTCCCGCGTCCAGCTAAAGTCTGCCTGATCCGGCTCATCCGCTCTGCTCACTCATTTTTCTGATAATGGGCATATCCTTGTCACCGCGACCGGACAAACAGACTACTATGCGATCCGCTTTGCAGAACTTCCGGCGGTGTTTGACGAGATACGCCAGGGCATGCGAGGTTTCCATAGCGGGGATGATTCCCTCCAACCGCGAGACCAGCTTGAACGTGCTGAGAGCCTCCTTGTCGGTAGCGGCAGCATATTCCACCCGCCCGGTGTCATGCAGCAGTGAGTGTTCCGGCCCTACTCCGGGATAATCAAGACCCGCTGAGATAGAGTGCGGCAGGATTACCTGACCATCACTGTCAAAGATCAGGTAACTGAACGCCCCGTGCAAAACACCCGGCTTACCCCTTAATAGGGTGGCTGCGTGTTTGCCTGAGCGGAGTCCATGGCCGGCGGCTTCGACGCCAATCAATCTAACAGAAGTATCTTTGAGAAAGTCGACAAACACACCTATCGCATTTGATCCGCCCCCCACACAGGCGACCATCACATCCGGCAAACCGCCCCACAATCGGCGACACTGCTTTTTTGTCTCCTTGCCTATTACGGACTGGAAATCACGAACGATCATGGGATATGGGTGCGGTCCCACAACAGAGCCGATAATATAGAATGTGGAGGCGATATTCGTGACCCAATCGCGCATAGCTTCGCTGGTAGCGTCCTTCAGCGTGCGCGAACCGGATTTAACACTTACAACTTCCGCTCCCAGAAGCTGCATTTTCTCGACATTGGGAGCCTGACGTTCGATGTCTTCAGCCCCCATGTATATCACACAAGGCAGGCCGAAATGCGCGGCGACTGTTGCCGTCGCCAATCCATGCTGGCCAGCGCCTGTCTCGGCGATAATACGCTTCTTGCCCATCCTCTTAGCCAGCAGAATCTGTCCCACCGTGTTGTTGATCTTATGAGCGCCGGTGTGGGTCAGATCCTCACGCTTGAAATATATTTGCGGACCGCCAAGATGCTCCGTGAAGCGTTCCGCAAAATACAGTGGTGTTGGCCGACCGACATAGTTGCTGAGATAGTTGTTTAGTTCAGCCCGGAACTCTTTGTCCCGTCGGCAGAATCTGTATGCCTCGGTCAATTCCTCGAGCGCATATATGACAGTTTCCGGCACGTACCGCCCCCCGTAAGGACCGAACCTTCCTCGTACATCAGGAACTGTTTTCTTCTTAGCAACCATATCGAATGCGATCGGCCTCCATAAAGAATTTCTTGAGCTTGTTCTTTGACTTGATCCCCGGCGCACTCTCCACACCGGAGTTGACATCCACAACGAGCGGATCGAATGCCCGAACACCTTCCTCAAGATTCTCTGCTGTAACTCCACCTGCCAGCATGAGGTTAGTCATCTTCTTCGGTGGTCGAAGCGACCAATCGAAAGGCTGCCCCGTGCCGCCGTGAAGTTTGTCAGTTTTGTGATCGAGCAGACAGAGGTCCGCCTGGCTCTTCAGAACGGCTAAGAAGTCCGACGGTCTCCGTATCACAAATGACTTGATAACACGAAACCCATGTTTGCGAATTGAAGCTATATACGATGCCGACTCGCAGCCATGCAATTGCACAAAGTCGAGATGCAGTTTGGATGCTATGCGAAGAACTTTCTCCTGCTCCTCATCAACGAATACACCAACACTCGCCATTGTTGGTGGTATTGCTCTGAGGATACTCCTTGCGGTAGCCTGATTCGCGAATCTTGGCGATCGTCGGTAAAATATCATACCGATCATGTCTGCCCCGCACTTTGCCGCCAGGACAGCGTCAGCCGGATGTGTGATGCCGCAGACTTTTATCCTGAACTTGCTCATCCACGCCTCAGTGACTTGAGCAGTTCTGTCGGATTATCGGCTGTGACAAGTGCCTCTCCGATCAGAAAACAGTTGTAGCCGGATTTCCGGAGCCGCGCGATGTCACCGGCACTGAATATGCCCGACTCGGCTACTTTGATTACACCATCTGGAATACGAGCGGCTAGTCGCTCCGATGTTTCCAGCGAAACCGAAAAATCAGTCAGGTTGCGATTGTTAACTCCGACTATGTCCGCTCCAGCGCTCAGGGCTGTCTCAAGTTCTTCTTCGTTGTGAGCCTCAACAAGCGTGTCCAGACCGATCTCTCTCGCAACACTAATAAATCGGGACAACGACTCAACACTGTGCAACCCCGCGATCAGCAGGACAGCGTCTGCTGCCATCAGTTTGGCGTAGTAAAGCTGGTACTTGTCGATGATGAAATCCTTGCAAAGAACCGGCAGACCTGAATGCTCTTTCGCCAGTTTCATATACTCCGCGCGACCCTGAAAATGCTTCTCTTCTGTCAGCACCGAGAGGGCGCACGCGCCACCATCACGATATTTCTCAGCCAGAACAACCGGATCGAAATCCGCCAGTAATACGCCCTTCGATGGCGACGCCTTTTTGATCTCAGCGATAATGTTCGGTCCATCCTGGCGCGAGAGTGCTTCCTTGAAACCAGGGGATGGCATAGTGCTCAACTTATCGATAAAACCTTCCAGTGGTTTTGTTCGCTTGAGTGATTCCACCGTCTGCCGTTTTGTTTCGGCAATCTTTGTTAGTATGTCAGTCATATAAACAAGAGCATACTTTCCGGTAATGCAAGCCGCATTCCTGTGCGTGGCACATGTCCACATGTGCCACTTCATCCGGCAGATGTGGACATCTGCCGAACACAAGTTTCCTTAACAGCCTGCTAATCCTGTGTGAAAGCTACCCACTGGTTGAGCCTGAACAGGGCAGTACCACTGTCGATTGCCTCCGCCGCGGCTGCCACGCCGTTCTTGATGTCACCCACTCCACCGGCCACATAGATCATGGCGCCGGCGTTAAAGATGACAGCATCACGGTATGCTCCTTTCTCTCCATTCAGCACAGTGAGTAGTATGGCTTTGTTGTCTGCAGCTTCCCCACCCCGCACCGATCCGGCTGGGTGTTCTTCAAAACCAACGTCTGTGGGCGAAATCGTATGACGGGATGTATCTCCGTCTTTCATTTCAAGGTAGTCAGTGGGAGCACTGATTGAGAATTCATCCATGCCATCTTGCGAGTGCGCGATAACAACATGCTTCGAACCCGTTGCGGCCAGAACCTCGGCCATGAGAGGCATCAGTTCCGGCTCATACACGCCAATCAATTGGCGCTTCACACCCGCCGGGTTGGTCATCGGCCCAAGGATATTAAAAACGGTCCGCACGCCAAGCTCTTTTCGCGGACCAATGGCGTGCTTCATTGCGGGATGAAACCGAGGGGCAAACATGAAGCCAAACCCGATCTCGTTGATGGCTTCCGCGACCCGTTCGGGACCGGGGTCAATCTGTGCACCGGTAGCTTCAAGCAGATCGGCAGACCCTCAACTGGAACTAACGGAGCGATTGCCATGCTTGGCCACCGTCACACCTGCCGCCGAAGCAACAATACCCGCCGCAGTAGAGATATTGAACGAGTGGGAACTATCACCGCCTGTTCCGGCACTGTCCACTGCGTTCTGATTGCGCAACTCGATCCGTACACTGTGATTCCGCATGGATTGCACAAACCCGGCGACTTCGTCCGGCTTCTCCCCCTTCTGTTTGAGTGCAACCAGGATCTCCATTATCTGTTCCGGCGTCGCCTGACCATCCATAATGCTGTCCATGACGCCCTTAGCCTCATCGACTGCCAGGTCTTCACCGGAGAGGACCTTCTGAATTGCTGATTTGATCATGATAGACTATCCAGGAAATTGCGAAGAATATCCTTACCGCAATCAGTGAGGATAGACTCAGGGTGAAACTGAAGGCCGTATAGCGGCATTTTTCGATGTTGAATCGCCATAATAACGTTATCGTCAGTCCAGGCCGTCAGTTTGAACTCATCCGGCAAACTGGACGGTTCTACCGTCAGGGAGTGATAGCGGGTGGCCACGAACGGCGACGAAATGCCCTCAAACAGCACGGAATTGTCATGGAAAATATCAGACGTTTTGCCGTGCATGATACTGGGCGCGTATCCGATCACACCCCCAAACACTTGCGCCATAGCTTGATGACCAAGGCAAACACCAAGTATTGGAATCCGCCCGGCTGCCTGCCTTACCAGATCATTCAGTATTCCCGCTTTCTCCGGTCGACCCGGACCGGGCGAAAGGACAATACCGCGCGGCTTCATACCCACGATCTGTTCGACAGTCAGCTCGTCGTTTCTTGCTATCGAAAGTTCTGCCCCTAGTTCTTCGAGATACTGAACCAGGTTGTAGGTAAAAGAATCGTAGTTGTCGAGCATGAATATCATCGAGCCGGCTCCCCGGTGATAGCTTCAATAAGAGCCCCGGCCTTGGCAACCGTTTCTTTGAATTCTCGCGCAGGCTTTGAGTCCGCAACTATGCCGGCTCCGGCCTGAACGAAATAGCTTTTGTTGTTCTTCACGACCGTTCTGATCGCAATGCAGGAATCGAGATTCCCCCAGAAATCGAGATAGGTGACAGCACCGGCGTAGACACCTCGTCTAAGATCTTCCAGTTCGTCGATAATCTCCATCGCCCGTATCTTTGGGGCTCCTGACACAGTTCCAGCCGGGAAGCATGCGAACAGACCATCCAATGGTGATTTGTTCTTCTGAAGTTTGCCGACAACCGAACTCACGATATGGATCACATGCGAGTATTTCTCGATAATCATGTTGTCTTTGACTCTGACCGTACCCTGTTTCGCCACGCGACCAATATCGTTCCGCCCCAAGTCCAGCAACATCGTATGCTCCGCCAGTTCCTTCTTGTCGGAAAGTAAGCTCGCGATTTGCTTATCGTCCTCGGCATCATTCCGGCCTCGAGGTCTGGTTCCGGCAATGGGACGGGTTTCGATAGCACCAGATTCCACCCGCACCATCATCTCCGGTGACGAGCCAATCACCGAGCGCTCCCCAAAATTGAGCAGGAACATATACGGCGAAGGATTAATGCGACGCAGTCGCCGATAGACCGTCAGTGGCGATTCTGCAGTATTAATTCTCCAGCGCTGCGAAAGCACAACCTGAAAGATATCACCTTCCTTGATGTAACGTTTCGCCCTGCGAACCATCGATGCGTACTTCTTGTTCGTGCAGAGCGCAGTCAGTTTGGAACGGTGCTTTCCATTTGCGCCAGGCGGCTTCCGAAGTGGCGACTGAAGCTTCCTTACTATGGTCTCAATTTTGTTCACCGCTTCGGAGTATTTCTTACGGAATCCCGGCTCGCCGTGGTCGTGCAGAATATTCGCAATGACAACCAGTTCCTGCTTCAAATGGTCGAATACAACAATGCTTGAGTAAAGGCCGAACAGCATCTCCGGCAACCCAATCTCGTCCAGATTGTCGTCAGGGATTCTCTCCACCCAACGAATGGTGTCATAGCTCAGATAGCCGACCGCGCCGCCCGTGAATCTCGGAATACCTTCGACTCGAACAGGCTTATACACCTTGAACAGGTCGTTGAGAAACTCGTGAGGTGCGCCTGAAATCCGCTGTGATGATCGTCCGCGACGAACAACGATTTCTCCCTGTCCTCCTTCAAGAATCAGAAACGGATCGAAACCAACAAACGAGTACCGCGCCAGCTTTTCGCCGCCTTCGATAGATTCAAGCAGGAAGGAATATGCTTTGCCCTTAGCCAGTTTCAAGTACGCTGAGACCGGTGTTTCCAGATCCGAGGAGATTCTCTCAAAAACCGGGACAACGTTTCCCGCCCTTGAGAGGTTTTTCGCTTCCGTGTACGAAATCATCTAAACTCGTAGTTTCCTTCAGCGATAAACTGCGCCGGTCCAACCAGTTCAATCATATCGGTA
>QNAF01000101.1 GCA_003641405.1 Candidatus Zixiibacteriota bacterium
GATGAATTCGCTCCAAGGCTTTCGTTTTTCTTTGCCGCTCATAGTGACCTGCTCGAAGAAGTTGCCAAGTTCCGGGCGGCGCGACGGCTCTGGGCGAAGATCATGCAAGATCGTTTTGGGGCGAAGAATGACCGATCATTGCTCCTTCGGTTTCATACGCAGACCGGTGGCTGTACTCTGACCGCACAGCAGCCGGAAAACAACATTGTGCGAACGGCCTTCCAGGCACTGGCCGCAACTTTCGGTGGCACACAGTCCCTGCATACAAACTCCTTTGATGAAGCTCTTGGCCTGCCGACAGAACAGTCCGCTCAGATTGCGTTGCGAACACAGCAATTGATTGCCTGCGAATCCGGAATCACCAATACGGTTGATCCACTGGCCGGCTCGTACTTCGTCGAATACCTTACGGATGAACTTGAGAAGAACATCGCCGGTCTTATCGAGCACGTGGACGATTTGGGTGGTTCTATTCGCTGTATAGAGTCAGGTTACTTCCAGGAAGAAATCGCCCGATCGGCTTATGCATATCAGAAACGAATCGAGACTGGTGACTCTGCCGTGGTCGGCGTGAACCAGTATCAATCAGACCGTCTGGAAGTACCGGCAGTTCTCAAGGTTGATCCTGAACTGGAGCAGAAGCAGGTCGCGCATCTCGGCAATCTGAGATCACGACGGGATCAGGACAGAGTAACGGCGTCACTTCAGGCTGTACGCGAATCAGCCGAGGCCGGGAACAATATCGTCCATTCAGTTGTGGAAGCAGTAGAAAGTTATGCAACGATCGGTGAGATATCCGACGTATTTCGTGAAATATGGGGTGAATACCATGATAGCAAGTAGACAGCAAACTCGCGTTTTCGTAGTTACATTGCTGATGATCCTATTAATCTGGGGTTGTTCTTCGGATGACGCGCAGACTGAAGCAGTTGACCAGGATAACCAGGTTTCTCAAGCTCAGGCGAATGAGCGGCAGAACGACATTGATGAGATTCAGGAAATGTTGACCGAGGCAATCACGCGCTGGCGTCACGGAGACGTAAGCGTGTTGTACGATCTTGAGTTCGAGTACTTCAGGTACGAGACCTCTTTTGACGAATACGTTGAACTCAATCAAGTCAAGTACGCGAATGCCGACACGGTGATTTCGATTACAGTCAAGGATGTTGTGTTCTTCGAGCAGGATTCCGCAGACGCCGCTGTCCAGATCATGTTCATTGGGCCGAGTTGGGACACCACCTATCAGCATGACAGCTACCGCGTATACTACGAAAACGACCGTTGGATACGACCGTATGTAAGTCACCCAACATTAGCGGCACGCTTCAAGGAGAATCGGCTTCGGGCTGATTCGGCGGCAGCGGCAGAAGCCGAAGGCGAGGATTGGTAGGTAAGCATGAGCAACCCGCTCGTATCACACATCGGTATCGCCGTAGAAGACCTGCGGGCTGCGGTCAAACAGTATTCAATCCTCTTGGGCAGGGAGCCGGAGTGTGTCAGAGAAGTACCGGATCAGAAAGTGAAAGTAGCTATCTTCCCCGGTGGGGTGTCGAAAGAGAGTTCAATCTCCACCCGCGTGGAACTGCTCACACCGATTTCTGATGACAGCCCGATTAGTCGCTTTCTTGCAAGCAGGGGCGAGGGGATGCATCATGTCTGCGTGTACGTTGATGATATCAAGGCGAAGCTGGTAGAGCTCAAGGCCGCGGGTTTCAAGCTGATAGATGAGACGCCGAGAATTGGAGCTGAGGGCAACCGCATTGCTTTTGTCCATCCCTCAGGTGCTCATGGAGTATTGCTGGAGCTGGAAGAGCGAGCCAGGTAGGTCTCAGTCGTTCAACACATTCTGATCAGGTGATTTCATCTGAAGGGCGCTCCTGTTCACAGCGGTGGCATATAGCGACATTCGGTCCATTGAGCCTTCCGCACAGACATCGCCAGGAACCATGCTCATCGGTCTGCTTTGGCAGTTGTTGCCGTTGCCGCATGGATCTGACAAGGAGAAGCAAACCAACTGCCATCATCAGCACCAAAGCGGGGGGCCAGACAGAGACCGTATTTGATCTGAAAACTTCGCTCTCGTATTCACCTACATAGACAAATTCATCCTGCACGAGCTTAATTGAAGGTGCGATATCAACATATAGATCGGCTGCAGCTTTTCCCCATACGGTGAACAGAAGTTGGTGGCCTTCAGGATGACTATACAGCAGGCACAGAAGACGATGTTTCAGCGGCAGTCCACTTGCTGAATCTGCTGATGAGAACTCCAGCACGAACCCGGCTCGGTGGGTCTCATACAAGCCGGTGGATGTTATTAATCGGGCTTCCGGAAGTGTCATGATAACTTCGGTGATCACGTCTTTCACTGCCTGACGGAGGGATGCTTCGTTATCGATTGTCTCACCGCCTGCTATCATGGTTTCGAAGATGCGAATCTCAGCCCCTCCTCCGGCATAGATCAACTGGCAGGGCAATTCGAGATCACCGGAACCGATCAACCAGTCATCGGGAATGGGAATCTGAACATCACCCCCCAGCCTCAGCAATCCTGCCGTTGCGGCCGATGCTGCCATCAGGGAGAAAACGATTGAAGCGATGATTGGCAGTCTCATGTCTGAAGTATCGACAGATGTGCCGGATCGGGTTAGCTCAGTGGGGCTGGAACAGTCCCATCGAAATCAACCAGGTTGAATCGAGTAGCACGGCAGGTCCGAAAGCTGAGACATTCAAAAGGTAATTGCCGCTACTCAGGAAAGCGTGATCCGCGCCGCTCTTTGAAGATCATCTGCAACCCCAGGGCAACAAGCACGACGGGAAAGATGTAATCCCATGCAGAACCACTTATCACGCCCGACTTTTCCAGAATCATCAATACTCCAAGCATCGTAAACAGTGCGCCAACGAACATGAGGTTCTCCTTTTTGAGTGCAATCATATACAGTATGGGGCTTGAGTGCAGGAAAATCAAACCAAAACGTGACCGTGTCAGCCAGCAAGAAGCGGAAGGGTTGACCCCACGATATTGAACGTCATGTGAACGGCGATAGCTGGAATAAGGCTACCAGTCTGTTCACGGAAGTAGCCGGCTATAAAGCCGCAGATAGTTGTCGCCACGACAATGTTGGCAACCATCACGCCGGGCATCATGCTGAGCAAGCAGAGATGTCCAAGACCAAACATCAGGGCACAGACCGTCACCGGCAGGCTGATCTGTATCCTGAACAGGCTGAACCCCTTCTCCTTCAGCGGTGCCAGAAAGCCGTAGAGTAAGCCACGGAAAAACAGTTCCTCACACGTACTGGCGATCAGCCAGACGGAGATGATGGCTTTATTCAACGACATGCCCATCTGGCCGACTGGCCCGTAAGAACCCGGCATGACACCGGATAACATCACGCTGATCATCATGATAACCATCAGGACTAGCATTACCGGAATGCTGATGAGCACGGCCTTCAGCAGCGGCTTGAAGGCGACTAAACGGAACCCATACTCATACAGCTTTCCGCGGCTGAGAATGATCATCAGGGCCAGCGAGACCACAAAGTAGATAGCCTGGGTCATGTCGCCGTAGGACATGGGCATCGACTGGACAATCCCCTTGAATGGTTGCAGAAACGGTATGACGAATACAGCTAAATAGACAATTGCAGCTCCCGCCACTATCCCGACCAACAGCCTGATGTTGTTACTCATTTGAACTCCCGCATGGCAACTATGTTTGACACACATTTTATAGATAGCCCATTCAGTACATTTTTACAAGTGAGTGCTTAGCCTTCTTGCGCACGAACGCGCAGACTCGTACCTTCCTGATCATATGAAAATCCTTGCGCTTGAGCCGTACAACGGCGGAAGTCACCGTGCCTTTCTTGAAGGGTGGTCTGATGTAAGCAATCATCAGTGGACTATACTTGGACTACCGCCCAGGAAATGGAAATGGCGAATGCGTCATGCCGCTATCACGCTTGCTGATGAGGTCAGCAAGCTGGTTCGAGACGGACAGAGTTGGGATATTCTCTTCTGTTCAGATATGCTTAATCTGGCCGAATTCAGGGGACTTTCTGAATCTTCGATAAGTACGCTGCCTTCGGTTGTCTATTTTCACGAGAACCAACTCACCTATCCGGTGCAGGTTGAGCAGGAGCGCGACTTTCACTTCGGTCTGACCAACCTGACAACCGCGCTGGCTGCAGATCAGGTCTGGTTCAACTCGGCTTATCATCGCAGTTCTTTCCTTGATGCACTACGGAGTGTTTTACGGAAGATGCCTGACTATCAGTGTCTTGATAAGGTTGAAAGCGTTCGTAATAAATCGCTCGTCAAACCACAGGGCATTGATAGAATGCCGGAACGGGCGGCTCAACGTGAAGGTCCACCTCGGATCTTGTGGGCGGCGCGCTGGGAACATGACAAGAATCCGCAATTGTTCTTCGATGCCCTCCATGACCTCAGGAACAGCGGAATCGATTTCCAAGTCAGTGTGATAGGGCAGCAGTTCGATCACGTTCCAGACGTGTTTACCACAGCCCAGATAGAACTTGCAGACAGGATCGACCATTGGGGGTTCCAGGAAACACGCGATGATTACGTCGCCGCTCTTCTGGATGCCGACATCGTTGTTTCTACTGCCGATCACGAGTTTTTCGGTGTCAGTATTGTTGAGGCGGTTTCCGCCGGTGCCCACCCCATGCTTCCAAATCGGCTGGCCTATCCGGAGATACTCTGTCTGGGGAAGATCGACGGAGCCGAAGGTTTTTTCTATGACGGTACCAAGAACGATTTAGTGCACTGTCTGAAAGCACTTTTATCGAAAGTGGAAAGTGGCACTCTATGGGAGAATGATCCCCTTTTCGGTCGGCGTATTGTCGAAACCTTCCACTGGGACATGCTCGGCCCCCGGTTGGATAACGCCCTTCAACAGGTGAAGAAGTAGGTCAGTGATGTTTTCATCGAAAGGCGTACGGTATATCCTTGTCGCCACTTTTTTCTTTGCGCTGATGAATGTCGGCGTGAAGTACCTTTCTCATATCCCCGCCTATGAGGTTGTATTCTTTCGCGCCTTTGTATCGCTTGTTGTGTGCTACCTGCTGGTGAGGCGTGAGGGTCTCAATCCCTGGGGGAACAACAAGCCGTTACTGATCCTTCGCGGATTGGCAGGCACGGCGGCTCTCACCATGTATTTCTATACATTGCAACACATGCCGCTGGCCAGCGCCGCGACCATTCAGTATCTCTCGCCGATCTTTACGATCATTATCGCGGGCATTCTCCTGCACGAATCAGCAAAACCGATCCAATGGCTGTTTTTCCTGGCCTCGTTTGCAGGTGTGTTGTGCATCAAGGGATTCGATGCTCGCGTAACGCCCACTGAACTGATAATCGGCGTGAGTGCGGCCATCTGCTCCGCGCTGGCATACAACTTCATCCGCAAACTGAAAGGCCAGGATCACCCATTGGTTGTAGTCTTCTACTTCCCTTTGGTGACAGTACCGATTATCGGTTCCTATACGTTGATACACTGGGTTACGCCGGAACCTTCCGACTGGATCGTTCTGGCCCTGATTGGACTGACCACCACCGTGGCTCAGATTTACATGACCAAAGCCTACCAGCTTGAGAGAGCGTCCAACGTCAGTAACTACAATTACCTCGGTGTTGTCCTGGCTTTGTTGATTGGTTTTTTTGCTTTTGGGGAGTCAATAGGATTTCTCGGACTTGGGGGTATTGCGCTAATAACGCTCAGTGTGTTTATGAGTTCAAGATATCGGGCAGTGTCTGACGAACAGAGGCAGTGAGGCGTAAGAGGAGCCGAGCGTTCTCCCTCGTGTAGGCTATCATATAGGGGTTTGTTGAAAAAGTCCTCTCCCTGTGTTGAGTCAGGACCCGACACAACGCTGCTATGGGTTTCTCAACAAACCCATAGCTTTGAGTCGCTCAACAACAGTAGTGGCAATTCCTTGAAGCATCTCTTTGTCCTCTGCCGTGAAATGGCCAGGGCAGTCGGAGTCAATGTCTATCTCTCCCAAACAGTTTGCACCGTCCATAAGAGGCACCACGATTTCTGAGCGGGTCGAAAGAGAGCAGGCCAGGAATCGGGAATCACAGCGAACATCATCCGCTATGATTGTTTTTTTCTGCGAAGCCGCAGCTCCGCAAATACCGGTATTGAGATCAATTCGCGCATGCTGTGTTTCTGGCCCGACATATGCTTCCACCTCAAGCACCCCGTTTCGCAGCATATAGAAACCGGTCCAGTTGTGATTCTCAGAGAATCCGTCAATGAGCTTGGCCGCCTCAAGCAGGATCTCATTCTCGGTTTCTGCTTCGGCGATGGCCACGCGAACGCTCTCGATCAGTTGTCTTCTGTTCGGGCTCACCGGAGCGCCTTCCTGATTGCGTACAGATTCTCCCTAGGGACTTCCGGTGGTACTACGCAGCCGGGACCGATGATCAAACGTGTTGACTGATAACGATCCCTGAGTTCGTCCATTCTCCGCGCAATCTCGTCTGGAGAACTCTGACGCAACCAGCGTTCCTGCTCAATTCCACCCAGCATTACGCCATTATCGAGTGCCGTCTCAGCTTCTTCAAGACTAAGGTTCGTTTCGTCGCTGCTGTCCCAGTTGTAGATCGCGGCATTGTAGCTGTCTATCTTTGCCAGTTCCCTCAAGTAATTGTTGCCGCCGCAGACATGCAGGATATTGATAGCGTCTGATTCGGCCGCGGCTACTACTTCAAGATCATACGGTACGCCGAACTGCTGGTACTCTTCCCAGGACAGCATATCGCTTGAGGCCCACTGAAGGGTAGCGAAAAACAGGCCATCCGCCCCGGCGTTTCGGAGTTCGCTGGCGTACGCTACGTATGTATCCGTGATGGCTCGAAGTGCCTTGTGCACTTTTTCGGGGGAATTGCGGATATGATCTACAAACGCCGATTTGTCTTCAATCATCCGACCGGCAATAGCAAGCGGCGAAAACAGGGTCATCATGATTGGTAGTTCCCGATCCGATTTCTTGCGAATAGAAGAAACAACCTTAAGATGCTCAGCCAGAGCGGGAGCGCTCGGTGAATTGGCCGTTATCTCGGACCAGTCATCTACTGTCTTGATCGGAAAGTTAACTTTGTCGTGCTTGCGAAACTCGTTATGGGACCAATTTGATTGCAATCCCCAGTCTTCTAAATGGAAATCCGCTCGTGGGTTGATCTTCATGAAGTCCCAGTCGAACTCTTTCTGGAAGGCAAGCATGGCGTCGGTCGTTCCCTCCGCGGAGTGCTCCGCGTGGAAGAAATGACGCCAGAAAGATGCCGCGTGCCGGTCGGGACGTTCTCCGGCAATTATCATCTGAAGACGTTCGCGATGAGAACAGTTTGTCATACCAAGGTCCTAGAATTCCGAGGTTTTGACTGCGGTCGGGCAGCCATGGGAAAGAATCAATATAGGTGGGCATCCCCAGTTGGTCAATCGCGTGCCCAAAGAATGAGCAATGTATGAACCCTGCATTCAGGCCACCGGTCAGGCTGCCGAAAGTTGGTACCATACATGAGAAAGAAGGGATTTGTACACCTTTAGGGAACCATTATGTCAAGTAGGATTCTAGTCATAGATGATGAAGACTCCATGTGTAGTTTCATGGAGATCATGCTGACGAAGGAAGGCTATAATGTAGCCACCACGACGTCGGGTGGCGAAGGTGTGGCTCGTTTGCGTAATGAGAACTACGACCTGGTGATCGCAGACCTGAACATGCCTGAGATGACTGGAATCGACGTCCTTAAAGAAGTTAAGTCGTTCAAGAATGATCAAGAGCTGATTGTCATGACAGCGTTTGCGTCGGTTGATACGGCCATTGAAGCGATGAAGCAGGGAGCGGCAGATTATATTACCAAACCGTTCAAGGTGGATGAAATAAAACTGATAATCGAGAAATCGATCAATCGCAGGAAGCTCATCGGAGAGAACACTTCTCTGAAAAAGCAACTGCAGAGTGCAAACTCATTCGACAAGTTCATTGGCAAGTCCGAGGCAGTTATCAGGATGAAGAAGCTGGCCGAGAGAGTGGCCGGGTCTGATTCCACGGTGCTCATTCGCGGTGAATCCGGCACCGGTAAGGACCTGATCGCTCGTGCAATGCACCATTTGTCGCCGCGTTGCGGTGGTCCGTTTGTTATGATTAACTGCGCGGCCCTGCCCGAGACTCTGCTGGAGACCGAATTATTCGGTCACAAGAAGGGGGCTTTCACAGGTGCCATGAAAGACAAGGACGGACTATTCAAAGTAGCCAGTGGCGGAACATTCTTTCTCGATGAAGTAGGTAATATGTCTCTGGCTATTCAGATGAAGCTGTTGCGTGTCCTTGAGGATAAGAAGATTACCCCGGTAGGCGAGACCAAACCTGTCGACGTGGACGTGCGCTTGGTGGCCGCCACCAACGCCGATCTGGATGAAGACGTGCGCGCGGGGAGATTTCGGGCGGATTTGTTCTATCGCCTCAATGTCATTCCGATTCATATCCCGCCCCTGAGAGAGAGACGCGATGACATCCCGGTTCTGGTTGATAGCTTCATCGAGCGGTTCTGTAAGAAAATGAACATGTCTGCAAAGCTGGCATCCGATGAAGCAATGTCTCTGTTGATAGGATATGATTGGCCGGGTAATGTTCGGGAATTGGAGAATATCATAGAGCGGGCCGTGCTGCTAAATCGATCAGATCGTCTGGAACCTGTCGATCTTCCGGAGAAGCTTGCACAACCCGCATCAACTCACGTGGTGAAAGAAAGTAACCCGGATACGCCCACGCTGGAGTCAATCGAGAAGGCATACATACAC
>QNAF01000102.1 GCA_003641405.1 Candidatus Zixiibacteriota bacterium
CGCTAATGGTGGTAATATTTGGCTTTATAGCAGGGTGGAGGATTAGTCATGGCAGCAGCAGTACCAGCAATTTCGGTAATCTCGGGAGTTTACGGGATATACAGCGGCATGCAGCAAAGCAAGGAGGCGGGTAAAGCTGCAAGTGAGCAGGAGAAACCCACACGTCAGCAAGCAGCGTTAACGGAGGACCAGTATCGCGAGCAGGCGAGCCGTGACCGCAAGACCGCGGACATAGCACTGGCGGAAAACCGTGCTAGAGCCGCAGCCAGTGGCACCGAGGCTAATGGGTCGATGGATATCTTTAACTCAGCCGAAAAAGACCGATTCAATCAGGAAATTGAATGGTTGCTTAAAGCAGGCAAGTCCAACGTAGCACTGGGTATAGATTCAGGCTACGCAGCGGCGGACGTTACGCGCAGCCAAGGTAAAGCCGCGCTAGGTAATGCGCTCGCGGGCGGGTTTAAGCAAATTGGTGGGGGTGTTGATGATTTGAACACCCGGTATAACTGGTGGTAACGGATGAAACTTAGGCAGCATAACTTAGGTGGGGCGCAGAGTCTGGGGCAAGTGAACATCAACGCGCCGGCACAAAAGTGGCAGGCGAAAACCAACGCTCAAAACTCCATGGTCAATGCGTTTCAGCAAGGTGCTAACGTACTGAGTGAGCTTTTCGATGCTCAAGATGACGCGGGCAGTAAGTTACTGTTACAAGAACGTATTCTAGCTGACGGTGTCGTGCATGCGCGTAGCCTGAGTTACCTAGAAAATTCACCTGTTATTGATTTAGCAGCGCAGGATGTACCGGACAGTGTTCGGGCGTATGCAACGCAATGGGCTACAGATAACCCGGATGCGCAAGGCAACGCGCCTCAACGGGTCAAGACTCATGAGATTATAGATGGCTACATGCAGAACATATATAGGGATACTACTTCAGCGTCAGTAGATGCGCTGAAAGATTCAGGGCTTGCTAGTGACTACGTCAAGGCGATGGATGAGGGTATTATTCGGGGCTCGGCGCAGACGATGAAAATCAAGCTGACGCAACGCCAAGAAGATTTAAAAGCCTCAGCGGATGCCCAGTTCGGGGCGGCGGTGCAGGCTAATGACGAGACTTCAGCGCAGATTATCGCTGGCAATAATGTTGAGATTGGCGCGTGGACGCCTAAGATTGCAGCTGAGAATTTAGCTAAGTTAGGACCACAGCTAGACTACAACAACATCAATGAGGCCATCACCGTATCTGAAACTCAAGGAGAGTTAGACGCAGCGATTGAGTCAATGGAGCAGTCGCGAGTATTACCTGAAGACCGGCCTAAACTTCTCGCTAAGTTCCGGTTACAACAAAATCACTTCACCACGCTGGAAACAGGTAAAAAATCGCGTAACTACGAAACTGGCATGAGCCTACTTAACACTGGGCGATTAACTAAATCGTGGGTTACTGAGAAGTTAAACAGCCATGAGCTATCAGGTGGGCAAGCCAATACATTAATTAACGCACTCAATAAACCGGCACCACTTACCTCTAGCCCCGCCGTGCTGGACGCCATGCACCAACGCATAGCGTGGATAAAATACGGAAATGACAGTGAAACTACGACAGTGACCGAGCGGGCGCAGCAAGTTCATAGAGAACTAGCACGTCACGTCAACGGTATTAACCCAGACGGCACGGTTAGTCAGCCCACCTTGCGGGGCGAGGACATGCTAAAACTGGGTGAACAGATTGACGCGATTGTTAACAAGGCCTTGGGCGCAGGCGGGCAGCAGTATGGAATCGCGGTTAAACAAATTACAGCATTTACCGGTTACTCGGATATGTTCGAGAAAGCATTTGAAGGACCTTACCCAGCGGGCATGGCTAAGAACGCGTTCAATCGTGCGCTTAATAACTACATGGATTACGCTGGACCGGATGCTGACCCAATAGAATTTATTGCCAAGAACGCGGACAAGTATTCAGCGGAAAATTACACCAAGCAGCACATTGAGCGAATGTCGATTCAATACCCGCAGTACAACGAGTGGTGGGGCGCGGGTGAGGCAGTATTAAAATTACAACCTTACGCCGTATTAGCTATGGCGCTTAATGATTACACCAACGGTAAACTGGATTACGCTGATTATGAGAATATCCGCATATCACTGGCGTACACAGGGGTAACCCCTGATGCGTACAACACCTATAAATCCGCAGACCAAGTCGCTGAAGATGTTACTTCAGCGGAAGCGACAGGCATGAGCTCTGAAGATAAGCCAGAGGGGGCTAAGTAACTGATGGCAACTAAACCAATATACCTGACTGACCTTCACGCTGCAGAGCAGGGGCAAAAGCAACTCGACAACCAAAAGACCGCCGAGCGTAATGTCAACATGGACCGGGATTTACGTAAAACCGGTGTGATGACAGATGGTCCCGCTGAAGATGTTTACGACTACGCAGGCGCCTATGACGCCGGCACTAATTTTGAAAAGCAAAGCGATGGTGGGATTAACTTCCCTAACAAGTTCACTAACGACCTCACTGTCGGCGGTGTGCATGTAGCTACAGGTGAGCGGCTCGTTAGTCGTGAAGACCCTGATGGGTTTGGTGAAGCGGCGGCGCAGGGTATTGGCAACAGCTACACCAATTCTAAAACGGGTCAACCTGATGGTGACATAGACTCCATGGTCTACATGGCGATTGAGCACCTGCAAAATGGGGGTGACCGTAAAGATTTTGAAGGGCCGTACGAACAAGAAAAAGTGGATGTCGCTTTTGATATCGTCGAGTCCTATTACGGCTTGCGTGAAGCTGGGGATAAAATTGATGCGATTAATGCTGACCCACCGGATGAGCTAGTCGATTATGAAGACCCGAACCCTATCACCATCACTGATGGTAGCGAGGAGGTTCCACAGCAAACCGAGCAAGTGGAAGAGGTTGAGGTTACCCAAGATTCGATGGCGCAAGACGCCACGCTGCAACAATCAGCGATGTTAATTGCAGAGGCTAACGGGTTTGAATTCGACCCCACGGATGATGTCACTGAGCTACTGATTGAGGAAATGGCTTTCACTGTGAATAATACAGCGCAGATGGCCAAGCTGGTGTACGCCTATGAGATGGGCGACATGGATGACCAGACCGCATTATCGTACGCCTACGCCTTGGACCAGTACATGAAGCTATCCATGATGAACATGGATTCATTTCAAGGCGGTTTGTACGGCATGTTGACGGACCCACTAACGTGGGGCTCAGGTTTCGTTGGTAAAGCTGCGTATTCATTTTTAGGTAAGCGCGCGGGTATACGCGCGGTTATCGACAAGTTATCTAAAGGCGCACTCGGCAAAGCTGCACAAGGTGCAGGTGCGGGCGTCGTGCCCGGCGTGATTGAAGGCGGAGCCATTGATTTTAGTCGTGAAGTAGTGCAGCAAGCGGTGGGCCAAGAAGAGAAAGGTAAAGGCTACAACTGGGATGAAATTAAAAATAAAACAGCGTGGGGGGCAGCCGCCGGCGGTATCTTCGGCGCGGGTATTGGCGGTATCATTGGTGGCTTGGTTAGTAAAGAAGGCCGCGCAGTTGTTAAAGCAGCCTACGGCAAAGTAGCCGATAACTGGTCGATGTCTTCACCCGTGCCGGGTTCGCCTCGGGCGCAACGCGGTAGCGTGGGGAACCCTAGACCACCAAGTGCTACGCCACCTATCCCTAATGAGGGTACGGACTTTGGCGTGTTCATGGCGGGTAATGCTCGCTTTCCAGACAGCTACTACACTCGACTCGCTGTTAATGTCAGTGAGCGATGGAATACACGCTTCCCTGAAGGCAAGCCTATTTCTGGTAAGCAGTTTTTGCAAGAGCTCGATAGCTGGGCTAAAAATCCTATGGCTAACGTGGAAGGATTTTCACCTTACGAGGTCGACAATTCAGGACTACGTTACTGGGTTCAATCTAAGATTGATGCAGGCGAGAAGTTAACTAAAGAGCAAGTCGAAGACTTCCTGTTTGTTAACGAGCCGGTTGTTAATGTTAACGTCACGGGCGTCGGCGATGACTTAAACGTACCCGGACAAGAATATTTTATTGGGGGCGGGTCCGCACGTGGAGCGACCTATGTTCGTAACAAAATTACCTATGAGCTATTTGCTGAAAGGCACTACGAAATGTTGCCGGGCAGTGAATACACAACCGAAGTTCAAGCGGCTAAAGAGGCGCTCGACCGCGCAACAGAGGACGTAAGCCAAGACTTATTTGCCTACGATACAACCTTGTATCTCAATGACCAACGTATCGAGCAAGGGCTGGAAGCGATTATCCCTGAGCGGCCAACAATCGACCCAGAGTTAGCCGCACTTGCACCTGAGTACACCGCGCAGCTAAATACCTATATCGACAGGACTCTCGCTGCAATTGAGGCGGGCGACCCTGACTTACCTAGCGCGCCTAAATGGCAGCCACCGGAAGTGTATAAGCCTCGATTGAGAGATAAAATAACGGACGAGATAACTACTTATAATACTCAGCGACAAGCTGATGATGCTATGAAAGCGAAACTACGCCAGATTACTGCTGACATTCCTACGGATGAGCTCATCACGATGGCGCTTAAGCAGGACTCAGCGCTGTTCCACGCGCCGGTTCAGTACGCGAAGCTATCGTTTGGTAAAGGTGCCGAGGGCACTAACTACCGAGAAATGCGTCTTTACTTTGGTAATGACCGCCGAGGTAATGTTCAAGATTTAGCCATGGACAGATTTGGTATTCCGTACGATTCATTAACCGCGGCGCAGCGCAAGCGTATCGATGGCATGCCAGCGCTACGTGCTAAGAACCCTAACGTGGTTGAGCAAAAAGCGCACTACCCAATGGAGCTTAATCGCTTCGGGCATATTCGTATGGAAGACATGTACGACATTGACGGTAATAAAGTGCTGGGCGTACTTGAGCTACAATCAGATGCACCGCGCACAGCGCCCGCTAACATGCATCCCGCTAAGCAGAAGTTCCAAGAACAAGCGTACGACGATGCGGTACAGAATTTCAATGACGCCTCGGTCGAGCACTACATGCCCGATGATTTACGTGAGCTAGTTGTCGAAGCTGCAGCAAGCAATCGCAAGGATAAACTTGCTAAGAAAACCCAAGATGACTTCTCGGCGGTTGTGTCTGACATGATGGGCGACGACGTGGGGCTGGACCCTTCACTAGCAGCGGTACGTAATCGTATGCGCATGGTGATGGGCGACGAAGCGCTAGAAAATAAAGAATTAATGGCCACGATTGAGCATCTGTTCGATGAAGCTCCTGAGATTAAGGATGCTAATTGGGAGATGGTTGATGGCGTGGATAGCATGCTCGTTAACCGCATGCTCCAGTATGCTAATGAGAACGGCTACAAGAAAATGATGATTCCTTTCGACGAGAAGTCGATTGAAATCGCTGAAGGCTGGGAACCGGGATACGCGAGTACGAAGCCAATACCTAAAACTGTGGCCCGATACCAGCAGTCCATGAAATACTTTTTTGATAAAGACAAAAAACTACGCAAGCGCTGGGGCATTAAGAAACTAACCAAGACGCAAGCGCATGATGCCAACGGCAACGTATTAAACGGCGAGAACGAAATGTGGCTAGTTGAGTTTGAAGATGGCGCAGCGCCTAAAAGTCGTAAAGCACTATACAGTGCAGGCGGTCCAGCGTATCTTGCTAGTGAAGGTATGCCAGAAGATGAGGAGTCGCAGTAATGCCGGGACAAGGTTTTTTTAAACGCGGACTGAGTAAGTTGATGGGCTTAACCGACGAGGCTAAGCCAACTCCGCGCGGACCAGACACGCCTGAACCTGCACCAGCAGGGCCGGCGCCAACGCCAGAGGCGGCGCCACAACCGCAAGCGCAAGGACCAACCGAGCAGGCACTAGGGCCAACACCAACGCCAGTTAACCCGCAAGCGGGGCAGATGCAGCGTGATATGACCATGGCGGATACTGATGAAGCTATCCAAGAAGTTGGCGCTCAAGGTGAGATGGGCGCAGTCGAGGGTGCTAATGTTCAAGGTCGCAATCAACGTCGTAATATCAATCTGGATTTTTATGAGGATGACTCGACGAAACGTACGATTGAGCTATTCAATCGTAAAGCTGAAGGCTACAAAGACAACCCAGCGCGTGCGGTACAAACACATGAAGAAACGATTGCTAAATCAACCGGTAGTGAAGATGCAGAGGTCGCTAAAACAGCGCTCGAGCGCATACTGGGTGGCAAGCTGACTGACAAATTCTCACCTGAAGATTTGGTGAGCGTGTACCACTTGGCAGGCGAGCAAGCTGAGGAGCTGCATAAAGTTGCAGCGGACCTTAAGGCAAGGCGCCTCGTCGAGGAAATCCCTGCTGAGGAATACGCGCACTTCAAGCTACTCTCTACACGGTTAAATGCACTTCTCGAAGTCGCTTCCGTACGTGGGGGAGAAGCAGGGCGGATGTTGAACGCGATGCAGGCTATCTCGAAACTAACCAACAAGCAGTATCTCAAAGAGATGCAGGACATAGTGAAAGGCTCCGGCGGCACCGACACCTTGGACCAGACTATTGACGCTGTAGCAGAAGCAAGCGGGCTTGATGATATCGCTAGTCGCAACAAGCTGACGTGGCAAGCCAAGGCATGGAACACCGCCTTACAAGTGCGCTATAACTTCATGCTCTCAAGTGTGCGCACACATGCAGCCAACATTGGCGGCAGCGCGTCAACGGGTATCTATGAAGGTGTCTTTATTAACTCCGGTAGAATTTTACTCAACAATGCAGAATTCGGAACACGCGCTATCGTTAACGCTACGTTCAAGGGCATTACGGGTAACACACCGTTAACGCAAATTGAGCGGGCATACATGAGCGAGGCGGTAAGTCTGCCTTGGGCCATGATTAAAAACTTTAGAGCAGGCCTTGCAACCGCTAACCGAGTGTACACCGGCAAAGAGATGGGGCACGGTAAGCTGTTCAACGAGCAGGGGGCACGCGCTACAGGGTCCGGCGGGGATAGCTACCTTCCGGGCGACAAGCAGGTAATGACGCGAGCGCTTGAAGCTGAAGATATGTTTTTTAAAACCATCTACGGCAACGCGCAGATAGAGATACTCGCTAAGCGGGCAGCGTTGGCTAAAGGGGGTACAACTAAGCAGATTAACGAGCACACCAAATACCTGATGACCCACCCCACTGAGGAGATGATGGACGCGGCTAATGCGTATGCGTCTAAGCTTACCTTCACCAGTGACCCCAGCATTTACGGGGGGTTATTCAAAGGGATTAATGAAGGGATAGCGGCGCTACAAAAAGACAGCCCACTATTCAAAGTGTTGATTCCTTTTAGGAATACGCCGATAAACATCACTGGCTACGTTATCGATAATACACCTATAGGTAAGTTAATCGCGCCGCGTAAGCTGTATGAGGATTTAAAAAACCCGGCAACGCGACATGAAACTGAAGCACGAATAGCTATCTCTAGTGGGCTGATGGCTTACGCTCACTCATTATGGGAAGAGGGTAAGATTACAGGTGCTTCCCCAGACAACTACGGGGAACTACGCGTACGCCAACTAGCGGGGTGGGAGCCTAACGCTATCATCACAGGCGGCAAGTCCTATACATTAAATAGAATGGACCCCGCTGGATTAGTCCTTGGGATATATGCCACCTACTTCGACGCGAGAGCCTCGATGGGGGAGAAGGACCAAGTTACAGCCGCCGCTGCAGCGGTCACTGCGGTGGCTTCCTTGATTACTGACCGGTCAACGCTTGCCGCTTTCGGTGACCTTGAACGGGTGTTCTCATCATCAGAGGGCACGGTAGGTAAAGCTGCAGGTAAGCTGGGCGCTAGAATGTTAACGGGGTTCGCGATGCCATCCATGATGCGTGATTTTCGTGAGCGTGATGACCCACGCTACCGCGCAATTGACGTGCCCAACGAGATTGGTGAAGCGACATGGGAAGCCTTTAAGAAAACAATATACAACGCGGTACCGGGCTTTAGTGAACAGCTACCGCCTAAAGTGGATGCCTTTGGCGCTGACCGCATTAATACCGCGCAGATGTATTACCGGGGAATATTGCCCGTTAAGACTGCGACCATTAAGCAAGACAAAGCGGTAGCCGCTTTGATAGCGATGGATATCCCAATTGGGCAACCTGATTCGGTCGTTAAGCTATCTGGGCTATCGGGAGCCAGTATTCCTAATGCGTTGCCAATAGATTTATTGGCGGTTGATGGTAACCAAGGCTGGGTGTATCGCTCATATCAACAGGCGATAGGTAAAGCGCGCCAACGTGTAGTTGAGCGTTACGTGTCAACACCCGCGTTCCAGAAAGCGATTGATGAGGACCTCATCACACCTGATGGCCTGCACGCGGACAAGCTACGCAATGAAATTAGTAAGGCGACCCGTGCCACTAAAGCCCAGTTCATTCTCACCTTGATGGACAACGATAGTATTCAACCTACTGTAGGCGGTGAGAAGATAGGTAAGAAAATTAAGTTCACTCACCAGTATTCTAAAGAACAATACAAAGAGTTTGCTCGCCTCATTACTCAGGAAGGCATGACTCAAGAGAACCGCGATAAGGCGCTGGAAGCTGGGTATAAACCTCGCTATCAACCCCCTAGTGCGGGGCTCCCTAAAGAGCTACAATTACAGAAAAGTAAATCACAAAGTATGCCGAGGTTTTAAATGACAATTTCAAGCACAGATAGTAAAGCGATATTCACGGCAGACGGGATAGTGGTAGCTTACCCCTACTCCTTTCGCGCTGATAATGACAGTGA
>QNAF01000103.1 GCA_003641405.1 Candidatus Zixiibacteriota bacterium
ACATTCAATCCAAAATATTCAGCATTGACTTGAAAGACGGTATCTACCGGGCTTCCGGCTTCTATAGCGGCTTGAGAATCGCGGACCAGTAACAAGTCTTGTGAACAAGCGAAACAATCTCGAACGTCTCCTCAAAATACCCGACTAGGTCGTCACGAGAGAAGTAGTTCTTCAAAATAACATACTCCTCGCCGTTGTCCAGAAACCGTTTCTTGTACTTGTTTCCGAAGTGATCGATCCCGACAGGACGCATCTCAGGGCCTTCCGCAGGGGGATTGTTGTCGATCATCCATATCTGGCCAGTTTTTTTCAAGGGAGCCGCCAGAACTTCAAACAGCCGGTCATACTCCTGTTTTGGCTGGTGCGAGAACCAGAACCCCAGCGCCACAATATCGTACTTGTCGCTGCCGAATGACTCCGTAAACATGTCGGCTTCCGCAAACTCCACCGGCACACGGTAGGTTTTCTTTCGTGCTTCGACTAACATCTCCGGTGCGCTATCAACCGCCATGATAGATGAGGCGGTCTCGCTCATTATCTTTGTCCAGTAACCGGTGCCGCAGGCCAACTCAAGCACGTCCTTGCCTTTGACCAGGTCACGAAGCAGACCGGCTTGCTCGTCGATTTCAGCCCGTCTCTGCGGATTGTCCCGATAGTAGATCTGTTCGTACTCCGGCGCTCTTGCCCGATAGTATTCCTGTAGTTCACGATTTTGCATGTTCTCTCTTGAGTATATCGGCCAGATGCCGCCCCAGCCTGTTTGCTTCTTCTAATGTTTCAGGGCAGTCTCTCACCTGACCCGCTATCCGATGGTCCGACGAAACGAACTTAACAACTCCCTCATTAACAACCTCCACCCACTCCAGAAAACCCGCCACGCATCGCCTGGCGCCTTCAAACCACCCCTGCTCTCCACTGATCAACACCATGGCCCCCGGTCTTCGCCGTGCAAGCCTGACGGGAAACACTTTCTGTCGATCAGAACTATCCGTGTCAAAATCCGCCGGACGGAAACAGCAACAGCGGTCAATGAATGCCTTGGCCTGCGATGACACGGAATCAAAAAAGATCGGTGTGCCAAACAAAACACAGTCTGCCTGAGCGAGTTTCCGAAGAACCACTCTGGCCTCATCATCCAGGAAACAGAACTCCGGCGCCGGGGATTCACCACACGCCTGGCAACCGACAAAATCAAGCTCATTGAGTTGCACGGACGATCTCTGAACCCTGTCACTCTTCACATTATCCACAATGGCCTGAGCTATTGCTCCAAGGAGAATCTCAGTTGAAGACCCCGGTGTCGGCGAACCACAGATAGACAGTACCCTAATCAATGTCAGTCGCCTCCAACTGCTCAAGCTGCGCAAAGAGGTTTAGAATCTCATCCTCGGTTGCCTTCTTGCGATCTGCCGTCGCATGAAGCTGCTCCCAGTCATCCCTGGGAATCTCACTCTCCAACTGATGAGCAATTCCCACGAGTTCTTTTTCAAGCCGTTCGATGTTTGCCTTGGTTTTCTCAATCTGCTTCTTCAGTCGCGAGCGGCGTTTTGACTGCTCTTTGAACTCAATGAAGTCCTGTTTCTGTTTCTTGTTTTTGACCTTCGGCGGCGGCTTGACGGAAGTCATCTTCTCCCGGAAATAGCTGTAGTTGCCGTTGAAGACTCTCGCTCCACCACCATCGAGATGGACTGTTCTTTCCACAACCTGATCAAGGAAATGCCGGTCGTGACTGACTACCAGGTAGCTGCCATCGTATTCTTTGAGCGCTGACTCCAGGGCCTCACGGGCGTAGATATCCAGATGGTTGGTCGGTTCATCGAGGATGATAAAATTGGCGGGATGATAGAGCAGTTGCGCCATACAGAGCTTGGTTTTCTCGCCGCCGGACAGGGCCGATACAACCTTCAGCACATCGTCGCCGGTGAATCCGAAACGCCCAAGAAAAGACCTCATGGTGCCGACTTCCGCCGACGGATCAATCTCCCACAGATTGTCAAGGACGGTGGCATCCTCCCTCAAGTCAGACAGCTCCTGATCGAAATAGGCAACATTGACATTGTTTCCGAGTCGGACATCGCCGGATATCGGCTCAAGCTCGCCAATCAACGATTTGAGCAAAGTCGACTTTCCTGATCCATTACGACCGATCAACCCGACTTTGTCCCCGCGATAAATGTCAAATGACACACCTTCCAGCACCGGTTTACTACTATACCCCAGCGATACGTCCTCAAACGAAACCACATGGTGGAACGAACGCCCCGAGGACTGCACTTTGATTGTCGGACCTCTGCCATCTGTTTGCGGCGGAGGCAGCCGCTTGATGCGACTGAGGTACTTCAATCGGGACTGCGCCTGCTTTGTTTTCTGGCCAGCCATATACTTCCGCACAAAACCTTCGACCCGTTTGATCTCCTCCTGCTGATGGCGGTAGTGGTGCTCTGCCAGCTCTCGGCGCGCTACTCTTTCTTTCAGGTATCTCTCGAACCCGCCCGTGTAATTTTCGAGCTTGCCAAGAGTTATCTCCCAGACCTTGTCGGCCGTCGCGGTAAGGAAAGCTCTGTCGTGAGAAACGACAATACAGGCCTTGCTAAGCTTGCTCAGGTACTCTTCGAGCCAGATGGTCGATTCGATATCAAGGTGGTTGGTCGGCTCGTCGAGCAGCAGAAGATTCCCGCGTCCTGCCAGAAGCCGCGCCAGTCCGGCCCTGTTCTTTTCACCGCCGGAGAAATTGCGCAGTCGATCGGTGTATCTCTCAGCCCCGAACCCGAGTCCGGATAATATAATCGATATCTCACTCTCAAAAATAAAACCACCCTGCTGTTCGAAATCATGCTGGAGTGTCCCCAGTCGATCAAGCTGTACTCTGTCAGAAGGGTTGTCTTCGAGATAATGCTCCAGTCGTTGGATCTCTTTAAACATCGCAATCAGGTCGGCACGTGAGTCAGCCACAAAATCGAACAGGGTCATGTCAAGATAGTCTGACTTTTCCTGTTCTACATAGTCGACCACACACTTTCGCGAGTACGTGATATTGCCCGAGTCAGGGTTTTGCTTGCGAGCCAGGAGTTCCAGGAGGGTTGTCTTGCCGATTCCGTTCTTGCCGACCAATGCAATGCGGTCACCCTCCACTATTGTGAAAGATGCACATTCGATGATAACCTGATCTCGAAACTTCTTGGAAATGTTCTCTGCCGAGAGAAGAGTCACGTATTACTCCTCAGCCGGAGACCTGCGCCCCAGAATCATCTCCAGCGCCAGGAGCAAAACGGCGATCCACAGGAACACCTGCCAAAGCTCTTTCCCGACCCTGAACCCGGAGATGACTTCGGCCATGTCCTCACCCAACTCGACCCGGTGACAGTCGTCTGCTCCCAGTGAGACCAGGAACTGATCTATATCAGCGCTCGCAAGATCGCACTCGGGCGGATCGATATTAATCGCAAAGCGGTCGATTTCGCGACCCCGATGCAAAACATGATAGATACCGGAGCGTCCGAGCACTCCGGTGTGAATCACCAGCACGCCGTTCTCATCTTCCGGCGGAATACTGACCACGGTAGAATCAGGCGCGATAAATTCGATTGCCTCAATGGTTGCTCCCGCAAGCGGCAGCGATCGAGTAATGCTCTCGCCGGTGTAGAGACGCAGATCAAGACTGGAGAGATCTGAAGCCAGGTACTCGGCAAGTCTCGACACAAACGGAACAATAAAACCATGCACGGTCAAATCAGAGTACTCAGGCGACATCGGACCGGTAAAAACCAGCACCTTGCCGTCACCGAACTGTGCCTCTGTCAGTGCTGCCTGATCGCCGGTGAACAAGGCCAGTGGCCGGGCGTTATCGAGCAAATGAAGCTTAGGGAGTGAGAAAAACTTGATCGCCGGAAGTGTTGCTTCATCGAAGCCAAAAACCGTGAAGATCGGATGATCCAGGTCAACCCATTTGAGAGAGTAGTACCCGGCACGTGTGAAATCCCGCCTGGCGGCGCGGTCAAAGAAAACGCCTGTGAAATCGGCAAATGATTCATTGAAGAACTCTACGTCGGTATTCCCACCGTACGTAATCAACAACGATTTGCCTCGCCTGACAAAAGACTTCAGGCGTGAGACATAGATTTCCTCAAGGTTCGGTGCACCCACCATCACAACAACATCATAATCGTTGAAATCCACACCTGATAGTTGAGCGGGTTTTGCTTCTTTCACCGACCAATACTGCCCGTCTGATGATGGCGGCTTCAGAGCCATCGACATAAAACGAGCGGCCGGATCGCCGTCTATTATCAGGACATTAAACTGGTCGGGAACCGCCAGGGAGAAATAGTACCTGTTATTACCGGGATACTTGTCGTCAGAGAGTTCCACGTATCCGCTGTGAAGTCCCGTGCGGGTTACGGAACGCACGAAACGGACCGTTGACTCACTCGTGCCCTCGACTTCGAAATCGGTTTGGGCCACTCGCTTGCCGTTTAGAAACAGCGAAGCTATCCCGTCCGTCATAGTTTCACGACCAAAGTTGCGAATAGTCGCCACCAACTCAAAGTCGTGTCCCGGCTGAATCAACTGACCGCCGAAATCAAGAGCAACAACACCGACATCGGTGTTATCCTCAAGGGGTAAATCAACCATGTAGATTTCAGCCTGAAAGTCGCGCAGCAGTTCCTGCTCAGGCAGGGAAGTTCTTTGCCGGTCTGTTACAATGTAGATTTCTTTGTTCGCATTTATGGCGTTTCCCAGCAGGCGAATGGTCTTCTCAATAGCCGCCCCCATGTCCGCCACCGCTCCCGCCGCAGGAATCTGCTCGAGCCGTTCAAGCGCCACCGCGGCCGTAGAGAACATTTCGGGAGCCGACTCGGAAGAACGATCCAGCGCCATCAGGCAGATCTCGTCAGCCTGACTGAATGTCTTCAGAAGCTGCGCTGTGCGCTGACGAGCTATCTCAAAAAGATTGCCATCAGTCACGTACCTGCTCATCGACGCCGAATTGTCGAACAGGATCACGGCCGAGACTGACGCGTGCGACCCAACAGCACCATCTTTCGACGTCGGGCGCGCAAAAGCAATGACTACCGCAAAGATGATCAGCATGCGCAGAAGCAACAGCAGTAACTGTCGTATTTTCAACCGACGAAGTTGGCGTTTCTGCATTTCCTTGAGATGCCTCAGGGACGAGAACTCCACTACTTTCACTCGACGCCGCGAGAACAAGTGTATGATAAGCGGTATCAGAGCCGCGGCGGCGGCAAACAGAACAGTAGCATTAAGAAAACCGAACATGGTCTATTGAGTATATGGTGATTGAATGTATTTCCTGGCTTCTTCCTGATGGTAGAGTGCCGAGGACAGTGCAAGCACCTTCCCATAATGATCAAGTGCCACGTCGCGCTCACCGCGGATATCGGACGTCTTTCCCAGCCATAACTGAATCATGCCTTCGTAGAATGGGCGTGTCTCCAGAAGCAGTGCTGTCAGCAGATAGTCATAGGCGTTTCCGTTATCACCAATGCCAAGATAGCTGATGCCAAGCCACATTGCCCGGATAGGTGATGGACTCGCCTGCGCATTAGGATCGCCAATGATTGCAATTACCCGAGAGAACAGTGCCACCGCACGATCCTTGTCTCCGCTGTCACCGGACTGCGTCAGAAGTTCACCAAGCAAAACGCGTGAGCCAACATCAGTAAGGCCTGTTACCGTGTCTTCGACGATGGATATGAACAACCGCCGCGCCTCCAGGCTGTCACCCTGAAGAGCGTGATTCAGTGCTTGATTAAAGACAATGAAATGATCGGTACTGTCCAGACTGCGTGCTCGGGCCAGATCTGATGCTGCCTGTTCATACTCACCGTTCATCATCCGGTAAGCCGCCAGTCCCATCCAACCCTTGGCGTTGCCTTTGTCCAGCTCCAGAAGCCGTATCTGCGCCTCGGCAGCGTCATTGTAGTTCCCTGAGAAGAAACAACCTCGGACGACCTGGCCAAGTGCGTTCAGCGTGTCCGCTCGACTAGAAGCCAGTCTTAGCATCTCCTGTGCATATTCAAGTGCCAGTCTGTAGTTACGCATCCCTTCGGCCTGCTCGTGATAGTACCTGACCTGACCATATTTCATCGTAACGGTGTCCACATAGACAAGCCACTCTGATTCCAACTCCGCAATCGATTTATTGTATACCTCCTCAATCGCCTTTCGCAGATTAAGATCGTGCGCATTGGTGTACAACTTTTGGAACTGATCGAACTTGTACTGCTCAATCAGATAACGCACGAATGTGGCCGACATTCTGTCTGCGAGAACGGGGTCGGCTTCGAGATAGTTGTAAGTATCAAGCAGACTGTCCAGCGGAACGGTTCTGCCGTCTCGAATCAGCATCTTCATCTCATAGACGGCAAAAGACAAATAGTTGGAGAAACCCTCCGCGAGAAACGGTGGCGCATATCCGTAATTGCGAAGGATCGCAGCATTGTGAGCCAGGAATGGATGAGCCGAGTTGAACGATTTTGAATAAATCGCAAAGGCCGTGCTCCGTGTAGGGTCAACCATCATCCCAAACCGTTTATCCCAGATGATCGAGTGTATTTCACACGGACACAGGTACAGGTTGTATTTTCCGGGCAGACTGAAATTAAGCAATTTATCCAGCCGCCGGTATTCATCCTCCATCATCCCCTTCACGGAGTTCCAGTAGAAATCACCAAGAGTGCGGGGTGCATAATAGATATCCAGATGTGCGGATGGGTCGAACCTGAAATCCTCAGCAGAGTTGTGCCGGTAACCGCAGTATGTTGTGTCAACTGCAACTTGTTCTATGGGAGTAATCACCAGACTGTATCCGGAACCGGCCTTACCGACCATATTATCAAATCGCGCGGGAAGTCCATATTCCACGCTGAATGCCCGAGCCAGATTACCCGGCAGGGCAGTGTGCGAATTGACATGCACCTGGAAAGCAACTCCCACACTGTCGATTCCCGTAACCTTAACATCAAGTGAGAAACCCACCAGGAACCCGGTTGCTTCAATGTTCTTCAGGAACTCAACCGTATCCGAATACAAAAGCACGTTGCTGTCCTGCAGCGAGTCGCGCTGAAAAACAGAAAGTTCACAACTCACAGCCGGCACTTCACCGGTTGCGTTGGCTGTTCCCGCGAGGAGCAGCAACCCTAAAATATAAACCAGTTTCTTAAGCATCATTTCTTATACAGAGTTAGACGCCAAAGGCGCATGTTTCATTCAATTTCAAATTACATCGGCAGGGATCAACCGGCCATCGTTTAACACCGGCAACACCGGCATGGAATCTGCCTCGGATGCCTTCAGAACATCAGGTCCGAACCCTATCGAATGAAGATACCGACCATGTTCACCCTGCGAAATTGTCTCGCACAGCTTGGTGCCATGATGACTGTAGAGCAGCGTTGCCAGGGACGCCGAATCGTTCAGTTCCAACTGACACCTGTGATTGTTCTTCAGGAGTTCCAGCAGCATGCCTCCACAGAGCGTATCCTCAATAGAGAACCCACCCCCACTGCCAGAGCAAATGATCACCACGTCACGATTTTCATTCGCAACTGCGGCAGCAACATTCGAGACATTAACAAGGCCGCCCGAGAGAACCACGCTCGCCCTGGCCGCTCGACGGAACGGTGCCGTGCCGTTGCTGGTTGTCAGTACAACGTATTTGTTTCCGACAGTCTTCGGTGTAAATTCCGACGGTGAATTGCCAAACTGGAAATTCTCAATCTTGATCCCGTCCCGTTCACCGGCCAGCACAGCCGCGTCGGCACCAAGGCTGGACCACAACTCTGCGGCTTCGCCGGGCTCCGCTGCTGGGATCACTCCTCTCGCTCCGGCCATCAGCATGGCGCAAATCGATGTTGACGACCGCAGCACATCGATCACCACGACAGTCTTCTCCTCGAAGTCGACCTTGTCCAGTGGAATCGCTGTAAGCAAAAGATCAATGCGCATAAAATGACCGCTCAACGGTGCGAAGCGTTCTTGTAAAAAGGTGGTTTGACAACCGTGGCCGGAAAACGCTTGTCACGAATCGACAATTCAACAACCGAACCGATCTTGGCTTTGCGTCGAGCTACGTACCCAAGCGCAATCGGTTTCTTCAACGATGGCGAAAACGTCCCGGACGTCACCTGCCCGATCTTCTGGTCACCGTCGAATATCTCATGACCATGACGAGGAACAACCCGACCTTCGATTTCAAAACAGACCAGTCTCCTGCTCGGTTTCTCCGCCTTCTGTCTTGCCATGACATCCTTGCCGATGAAATCCGTGTCAAGATTCACAATCCAGCCCAGACCCGCTTCGATAGGCGTCGTGTCCTTGTCGATGTCGTTGCCGTAGAGCGCCATCTTCATCTCAAGTCTCAACGTGTCACGGGCGCCGAGGCCGATCAACTCCATCGAGTGCTGTGCCCCGGCTTCCGTCACAGCCTTCCAGAGGGTGGCACAGTGTTCAGTTGGGATATATATCTCAAAGCCGTCCTCGCCAGTGTACCCGGTACGGGAGAAAAGCAGCTCGACTCCGGCCACGACCGCCGTGACATGCGTGTAGTACGGCATGCTCTCCAGGTCGTGTTCGGTCAGTTTGGCCATGACTTGCTGAGCGTTAGGTCCCTGTATCGCCAGCAGACCGAACTCGCTGGATTTGTCAACGAGTTGAACGCCACTCTCCACGTGCGAGTTGAGCCAGTCGAAATCCTTTTGCAAATTGGAGGCGTTGACAACCAGCAAATAGCTCTTCTCGCCGGTTCGGTAGATTA